>CAXBAZ010000821.1:0-2205 GCA_963973395.1 uncultured Acidimicrobiaceae bacterium | reverse complement strand
TGGGCGCAGACCGGCGGGAGACGGTCGCCGAGCTCCTCGAGGAGCTTCGAGGTCGCCGCGTCCTGCAGCTCGTCGCGCGCCTTCTCGCCGATCTGGTCCGTCAGGTCGAACGGGTCGTCGCCGCCGGACCCACCGCCGCCGATCTCGTCCTTGCCGATACGGGACGAAACCGCGCTGACGGCGATCGGGGTCAGCGTCTGAAACGCCTCGGACGGGTGGAACCCGGTCGATTCTGCCGTGACGACGGCCGAGGTCACCGCGCCAGGCTGGTCGAAGTCCTCGTTGAAGCGCTCAGTCGAGACCTCGACGGTGAGCGACGTCAGCGCCGACGGGAACGTACCGGCGACGGCGCCGAAGGTCACCCCCATCACGGCGTACAACGTCTCCACCCTGCTGACGACTTCACCGATGCGAGGGATGTCGCCGGTCCACGCCGCCACCGTCTCGACGTCGGCGACGAGCTTCTCGGTCGCGGCATCGTCGGCACCGGCGAACGTGCCGAACTGGATCGCGGTTTCCAGCGCTTGGGCGTCCGGGATCTCCAATCCGGTATCCACACAGTCGACGCTCTGGCGGACGAACCCGTGCAGCTGCGGGGCGCGCAGTCCCAGCGGAGGCGGCGGAACGGAGAGCAGCTCACCGACGGCCGAAGGTGAGAACACCTTGGCGGCGATCGCGTCGAGCAGCGACCGAGCGGTCGGGGAAAGATCGTCGGCGGTGCTCTGGATGTCGGCGTCGGTGCCGTCGTCGAGGTAGCCGGCGGCGAGCCGGAGCACGAGCACGTCTGGTGCCAGCATCTCAGGGTCGGCCGATGCGAGTTCCGACAGCGAGGTGCCGGCAGCGTCGGCCCGGAGTGCCAGGGCTTCACCGAACGCGGCGACCGCTTCGTCCCACGCTCCGGGCGCGGGCGTCAGCGCTGCCAACTCCAGCTCCCAGGACGGGCTCGCGGCGTCGGTCGCCTTCACGTGAAGTCGCACGGTTCCACCGTCCCCAGGCGCCGCTCGCGACAGCGGGAGCACGGCGTAGACGCCTTCGGTATCGAGACGCAACGGAACCTCGACCGGAACGGCGTCGCCGAACTCCACGACGAGCCGGAGGTCGCCGACAGCCGCGCCGAGCGCGTCGGTGTCGACGTCGCCGAAGCGAACGATGTCGAGTTCGGTCAGCTCGGCATCGGTGTCGGTCGTCAGGTCGACGCCGGCGAGCACCCCGGCCGGCCCGACCTGATCTTCCGGCGACTCGGGGATCGAGCGACCGGCCGTCGAGGCGTCGCTGTTGGCTGTCGTGACCGACGACGACGGGCGCGTGGTCCCTGTCGACCGGGCCGCTCCGGTGGTGGCGTCGTCGTCGCCCGCGCACGCTGTGAGGAACAGCGCTGCTGCGAACGTGACCCTCGAGCACGCCTTCGGTCGTCGTCGGAGTCGCTGGCCGCCCATGACCCCGAACCTGACGGACGCCCTCGTCGCGGACAATACCCAAACCGGCTCGCCCGGTACTCAATATCGCTGCGGACGGTCTCCCGGTCGTTCAGGTCGGCTCGTCGTAGCGCAGTACCTCGGCCAGTTCGTCGCGGGAACCGATACCGAACGTGCGGTAGACGGCGTGGAGATGGTTGTCGACGGTCTTGGTCGAGACGAACAGCTGGTCGCCGATCGCGCTCGACGGGTTCCCGGCGGCCGCGAGCCGGGCGACTTCGAGCTGGCGTTCGGACAACGGCACCTCCACCGCAGCGAGCACCGGTGACCAGAACGCCGGACACCGGCGCCAGAGCGTCAGTGCCTGCACGGCGGCCACGCGACTCGCCTCGGCGGTCTCCGCGTCGTCGGCCGCCAGAGTCGCAGCGGCCGTGGCGGCCGAAGCCAACATTCCCCGGTCGACGAAGCGTTGGACGGTCGCCCGCAGCTCGGTGCCACCCCGAGCCGCTGCGTGGTCGGCGAGCAGGTCCACGAGCGGCCCGGCGTCCAGCGCTCCGAGGAGACTGTCGACCTCGTCCGGACAGCCGAGCATCGTGGCCTGGTGGGCGGCGATCGCGCCCCAGACGACGTGGTCGTTGTCGATCGCCCGCTCGGCGGCCGAGGCCACCATCGCTGCCGCACGGGGGACCTCGCCGTCGACCGCCGACACCCAGGCCTCGGCCACCCGAAGCCAGACCTCGCAGCGAACCTGGTCCAACCCGCCGGCGGCAATGCCTTGGGCGATCAGCGA
>CAXBAZ010000820.1:0-2219 GCA_963973395.1 uncultured Acidimicrobiaceae bacterium | reverse complement strand
GGTGTCTGGATGTACCACTGCGGCACCGCCCCGGTACTGCACCACATCGCCAACGGCATGTTCGGCATGGTCATCGTCGAGCCCGAAGAAGGGCTGCCGCCGGTCGACGACGAGTTCTTCTTCGTACAGAACGAGTGGTACCTCGGCCCACAGGGCGAGCCCAGTTCCTACGCTGCAGCCAACCAAGCAGCGCCCGCACCCGACTTCCAGATGTTCAACGGCATCGCCGCCCAGTACGCCGACAACCCCATCGACATTGCGACCGGCGAGGACATTCGAATGTTCGTCCTCAATGTCGGGCCCTCGATCGACACCTCGTTCCACGTCGTCGGCGGGATCTTCCACGAGGTCATCAAGGAAGGCGTCCACCTCGGAGCAGGCAACGACGGCAACTGGGGCGCACAAGCCGTCGACCTCGCCCCTGCCCAAGGCGCAATCATCGAGATGACTCCCGCCGAAGACGGCACCTACGCCTTCGTCAACCACGCGTTCAACTTCCCCGGCCGCGGCGCCATCGGGCTGTTCAGCGCCAGCTAACCGACCGTCGCCCCGAGCGCTGATCGTCGCTGACGCTGAACAGGTGGTCAGCGACGATCTGCGGGGCGCCAGACACCGTGCCCGAGGTAGCGCTGTGCCATGGCCCACGCCATTCCGGTTGCTCGCTTCTTGGCCTCGGTCGCCTTCGGCCCTGACCAGCCCCCGTCGACGGTGTCGTTGAACACCTGCAGCCAACGGTCGAACAGCTCAGGTGTGAACGGCGAGCTGTCGTGGAGACGACGGTGGCTCTCGATCGTGTCGATCTCGTAACCGGATGCGAACAGCAGCACGTGACACCAGTAGTCGGCGACCGTTCGGATGTGGGCCTGCCAATCGATGAAGCCCGGACCGAAGTCGAAGTACGGCTTCAAGAGATCGTCCTGACCGACATCGACGTACTGGCGAGTCACCATCTCCACGATCTCGTCCTCGGTATCGAGATCCCGGCCTCGATGCGTCCACGGGCCGGAACGGTTGACGCTGTCCACGTGCACATCACTCGGCACCAACGGGGCGTCGGGCTCACGAAAGAACTGCACATAGAAACGAGCGTCGGTCGACGGTTCGACATGATGTTCGACCCCAGGCACGATCACCGCGCTCTCACCCGCATCGAGTCGTTCGTTGCGTGGCGCGTCGCCTTCGAGATCGATGTACTGCACGCTGCCGTCCTGGACACGGAGTTCGGCCCACACCGTGGTGCGATGCGACGTAGCGAGCAGCTCCGGCAGGTTCTCGAAATCGAACAGCGGCGTCCGTCGCGCCTCGACGAGTTGCTCAGGAAGTGTCGGTTCACCCATCAGGCGGCCCCTCTCGGCATCGATCCCCTCAAGTGACGGTATCGGTGTCAGCCGTTCGACGCTTGATCGAAAGAATGTTGCCATTGTCGCCGCGGCCAACGTCGCCCCGATCCGACACATGGCGCCGCGGGAAGAGGCGGTGGGGCTCCCACCAACGTGCCTGCTTCGGTGGATGGCACGCATGCCGCGCATCGCACCGGATCTCTGAACCGAGCAGGTCGGCGCCTACGCTCAGGCTCGCGAGCAGGAGCAGGCCATTGCCCATCCCGTGCGGCCGTGGCTCCGCACCAGCTGCTGCTCGCCGTTCGAGGACACGCGGGGAGTCCGTCGATCACCGAACTCGCCCACCATCTCCTGCTCCGTCACCACAGCGCGGTCGAGTTGGTCGACCGCGCCGTCAACAAGGGTCTCGTCGTGCGTTTCGACGATCTCGCCGACCAACGGGTCACCAGGGTTCGCCTGACCCCGACAGGAGCCTCGAAGATCGAACGGCTCTCCACCGCACACCTCGAAGAGCTCTCGCGAGCGCGATCGAGCTTCAGCGCGCTCTGGGACGATCTACCCGACGGGTCACGACACGCTTCCGGGGAAATGTCTCGGTGACCGTCACGTCGTGAGGTGTCGTGCGTGAGTTCGCGGGCGCAGCCGACCGTGCGTTCGGACCGTTCGGCGCCACCACCACTGATGATTCCCGTCATGACGATGGGCCCTGGACGAGCATCGAGGCGGTGTGAGGATCCGACAGTGGTTGTCCGGTGAGTTCGTCCGATGTGGCCACTGACTGCTCCGGTTGGGTCGGTGACACTGATCGGAATCAACACCGATCTCGAGGAGGCTCACATGACCACCACCACGCTCGACGCGCCCGACACCGCCCGACTC
>CAXBAZ010000819.1:0-2221 GCA_963973395.1 uncultured Acidimicrobiaceae bacterium | reverse complement strand
CGTGCCGGTTACAACCGATTGTGAAGATTGCCGATCAGCGGCGCGGCGAGCACATCGATCCCCAAGCGGGGTCACAGCGCTTCGGTCCCTACGCGCGCGACTGGCTCGACGCGCGCGACCTGCGCGCACGAACCCGCGAGACCTACGCCTCGCAACTCAAGTGGATTCTGGAGGGCTTCGAGAACGCGCGACTTCGCGAGATCACGCCCGTCAACGTGCGCGCCTGGTACGGCCGGCTCACCAAAACTGAGCTCGCGCCCAACACGGTCGCGAAGGTGTACCGGATGTTCCGCACCATCATGGGCACCGCCGTCGACGACGGGCTGCTCCGGGTCAACCCGGTCGCGATCAAAGGAGCTGCACGCGAGGAGGTCCACGAGCAGACGCTGCCGTCGTACGGCGACGTGGCGAACCTCGCCGACGCGATCGAGCCCCGTTTTCACGCCCTCGTGTGGTTGGCCGCTACTTCGGGACTTCGGTACGGCGAGCTGACCGGCCTCGCGCGACGCCACGTCGACCTCGACAACGCGAGGGTCCGTGTAGAGCGCGCGCTCACCACGGTGAAGGGCAAAGGCGCCGTCCTCGGGGACACGAAGTCCGCTGCCTCTCATCGCACCGTCGTCATCCCGGTCAGCACGACCGAGGTGCTGCGATCGCACCTCGCTGAGTTCACGGAGCCAGGACGAGACTCGCTCGTGTTCACATCGGTCAAAGGCAGCCCGCTCCTCTACGCCTACTTCAAGCCCTACTGGAAACGCGCGAAGGCGGCTGCCGGCGTTGATCCGACGCTCCGCTTCCACTCGCTGCGTCATCTCGCCAGCACGACCGCCATGAGCGCAGGCGCGTCGATGAAGGAGATCATGGGCCGAAATGGTCAGTCGACGCACGCCGCCGCCCTGCGGTACCAGCGATGGTCGCCGAAGCGCGACGCCGAGATCGCGGCTGCGATGGATGTCCGTATCGCGGCCGAGCGCGATGCTCGCTGACCCCGGTCACAGTCACGACATCGGGTCGTGGCGACATTCCTCGAGCCATTTCGCGACGTCGTCGCCGCCGAAGCGAATCAGCCGTCCGACCTTGTAGAACGGAATCTCCCGTCGGTCCGTTCGCTGGCGAATGAACTCCTGGCTGACGCCGAGCAACTCCGCCAGGCGAGGAACGTCGTACCACTCCCGCTCGTCGGGAGCAGGTCGATTCGTGTTCATGTCACCTCCTTCGCGGTATGGGAGCGGCGCACGGAGCCACCGCCCCTTCACACCTACATTGGGGACGGCGAGATCGCATTCGGTCACAGAACTGAACGACGCGACACCAGAAGTCCTGGCGGTTCGAACTCCGCGTCGTCAAGCGAGGCGATGGGTTGAACTCGGGCTGGTCGTGGCAACAGCCCGCACGAATAGTCGCAGATCATGCGAGTCGCGTCGGTCGGTGGGAGAGGTTTAAGACCGGCGCGAACCGTCCGTGCGGTGCGGGCTCGTCCGAATCGTGCGGTTTCATGCGGCCCCACCGTCCAGTTCGTCCGACCTGTGCCCTCGAATCCGTAGAGTGCCGGAAATCCTGTGACCATTTTGTGACCGTCGAAGGAGTGCAACCCAGCACGTCCACCGATGCGGCGGCCTCAAACACATCGCCGGAGCCGGGCGCGGACCTGGTCGGGATCGAGGTCGGTCCAACCACCACCGTCGCTGTGGTACCGGCTCGCATCAGCGACCGAGCGCCGCATCGTCGAGCGGGTCCGCCACCTCGACGAGGTCCACGTCGGTGTCCACGTCCACGACCGACCCGATTCGTCGGGCGAGTCCGAGTCGCGTCGCCCGATCGAGGCGCGTTCCGATTGAACAGGCCGGTCGACACCGTGCTTGGAACTGCGGCTCCGTGTCGATCCTGGTCACGGAAAAGCACACTGGCTATGCAACACTTGAGCCAGTGTGTTTCGCGCGCGAACAGGATCCAGGCGACCGGACATGACATCGCAACGCTACTCATCGGTCTTCCGATCGGATCTCTTCGGTGGGCGGGTGGTGATCGTGACTGGTGGTGGCTCGGGCATCGGGCGGTGTGTCGCTCACGAGGTCTCGTCGCTCGGGGCGCAGGTTGTTCTCTGGGGACGACGAACGGAGGTACTCGAAGAGACCTCGGCGGAGATCGCCGAGGACGGGGGCACGGTGTCGTTCGTGACCGGCGACATCAGAGACGAGTCGGCCGTTGCTGCGGCTGTGGC
>CAXBAZ010000818.1:0-2227 GCA_963973395.1 uncultured Acidimicrobiaceae bacterium | reverse complement strand
TCATACGACTACCGACCGGCCGGTGACCTGGACTCCTTGATCGAACGGAGCGACGTCGTCGTGCGCGGAGAGATCACGGGCGTCGATCGCGCCAATGACCCCGGAGCGATCGGCTACGCCGCGATCTCTCTCGCCTCGTCTTCCGTGTTGGTCGGTGAGACAGCCGGAGAACTCGATGGATTCGCGATGTCGTCACTGTGGGCCGAAGCCGCTGGCCCGGATCCGCTGGCCGACCCGCGCGCGTTCGACGGGCTCGGCGTCATCGCGTTCCTGTCTGCCGACGACGACGCTCCGTTCGGATGGACGTCGCGTGTCGAGGAGGTGATCGTCGCCTGCAGTGACCGCCCGGCGACGGGTCTGGTTCAGCCCGCTCCGTTTCTCGATCTGTCGTCACTCGACGCATTGGAGACGCAGATCACCGGGGTCGAGCCCGCCACGACCGTCACCACCGAGCCGATGCCGACCGACACGTCGCCGACCACCGAGCCGGACGACACGGTGCCGGAGACCGCGGCCGTCGACGAGCGTTGGACCCCGACCTGTGTCGAGAGTTTCGGCAGCGGCGACGCCGCGTCGGACGACGCTGGCCTCGACGAGTTCGGACCGCTCGGAGCGGTTCCCGGCCTCGACATCGTCCTGCCGGAGTTCCGTTCGAGCGACCAGGCGGCACCCGCGGCCGTGAACGTCGCCGTCGGCCGGGTCGACGGCGGCACCGCCGTGCTGGCTCGGCCGTACGAGGGCGAGATCACGAACGCGTACATCCTCTCGGTCGTCGACGACGACGGATCGGTCCGGTGGCGTCGCTGCCTCGACGGATTCGTCGCCGGCTCGATGCTGACCGCCCCCGGTGCCGACGAGGTGACGGTCGGCGAATACCCGCCGACCACAGATGGTGGCCCGAGTTGGCACACCTTCTCGCTCGCCACCGGGCTCGACCGCGATCCGATCGCTGTCCCCGCCGGCCTGGACCAGCTCGTCGTCGATGATCATTACAGCCTCTTCGGTCCGAGGGGTGACCGACTCTCGACGACCGACGACCAGCTCGCCGTGCTCGATCTGCGGTCCGGGGAACTCGACGTGATCCCATACCCGCCCGACTTCGGTATCCCTGTCTTCCGGCACGAGTTCGAAGTGATCGACGAGGGCAGCGGTGCGTACGTCATCCTCCAGCGGGTCGACGGGCCGCAATCCCCCGTCTCGAGCGTCTACGTGGATGGTGCATGGACGACCGACGACGCGACGATCCTCGCGTCCGCTCCCGTCCGGGCCGTGCTGACGTTCGACGAGCGTGGTTGGGAGGGCCACGACGGCCTCGGTGAGGTGGTCTGGTCACGGCCCGATCTGCTCGACATCCGTCGCGAAGGATTCCTCTCCGACGTCAGCGACTCGGTGACGGTGATCAACGGGTGTCGGGAGCAGTCGGACGCAGGATGCGTCGACGGCAGTCTGTTCGGCATCGACACTGCGACGGGGGAGACGCGCTGGGAACGCGACGGGCTCCGCGGGGTGTCGGCAGTGGGCGACGGATTCGCAATCGTCACGAACGACGCCGGCGACGGCTGGGAGATGATCGACACGCTCACCGGAGAGATCGTCGACGAGTCGCAGCAGTGGGCCGGCATCGAACCGTTCGCGCAGGAGTGCTGCGGTGCCGGGGACTTCGTGTGGGTCGGACGTGACCGCGGCATCGTGTTCGCGGTGAACGGCGACCGGATCCGGGTGTGGTACCCGCAGGATCACGCCGGTGCCACGATCGACGTGTCGGTGATGGACTGACCGGCTCGTTGTCAGCTCGACGCGCCGGTGGGTGGGTGGTCGCTGCGAAGCCGGGCGAGCCAGGCGAGGCCCAGGCCGAGTGCCACGATCCCGACGGTCAGCACCGCCGTGGTGACCACGACGGCGGGCCAACTACCGGCGGCGTTCTCGACGCCGTCACGTGGGTCGAGGAACGGGTATGGGTACCAGTCGACGATGTTGCCGCGCGATTGTGTACCCGAGCCACACGACCGGGAACGACAACCACCAGAGCGCAGCCCGACGGTCGGGTGCGGGCGACGGGGGATCGGACACCCAGTCGACGATCGCCCACATGGGTACGACGATGTGGAGCACGGCGTTCACCCAGTCGAGCTGCGTGCTGACGTCGGCGGCGATCGGTGCCAGGAGGACGGCGTAGATGATGCCCGTCATCGCCATGTACAACGTCGCTGCGCCCCGGCACCGGCGG
>CAXBAZ010000817.1:0-2227 GCA_963973395.1 uncultured Acidimicrobiaceae bacterium | reverse complement strand
GACATCGTTCTTCTCGGTGAATTCGTTACATCGGCATGGCTCGTGAGCTGTTTGAGACCGCGATGGACGAGCACGCGCACCGTACCCTCCCGGCGTCCCATGATGGCGGCCACGTCCGCGACACTGAGGTCGGCGATGATGCGGAGGGTGATCGCCTCACGTTGAGCCGGTGGGAGGGAAGCGACGAGCGCGATCGCGCGATCGAGCGATCGCTCGCGGTCGGCGACGTCTCCCGCTGACGGAGCCGCCGCGTCGACGACACGTGGGGGCGGGAGGTCGGCGTGCCGCTCGCGTCGCTTCGAAGCTCGGATGTCGTCGATCCGGCGACGCGCCGCGATCGTGAACATCCAGCGCCGGAAGTCGTGCTCGCTCCCCTCGAAGCGGGAGATGCTCGACGCGACCTCGACCCAGACGGTCGAGGCCAGATCCTCGGGCTCGGACATCCCCTTGGCGCGGAAGTAGCGCAGGAGCAGGTGCTGGTATTCGCGCCACAGCGCGCCGAGCGCGTCGGCGTCGCCGTCCTGTGCGCGCCGGATCACATCCTCCACGGTCTCTAGTATCGGCCAGTGCAGCGTGGTTCTGCAGCCGCGCCCCGCACAACCGCACGTTTGCTCATAAGGTTCGAACGGTCGAGGGGAACAGAATGGGTCAGCACAACGGGCGAGGCGGCAACGACGCCGCTCCGCTCACGGAACGGCTACAGGCGATGGCGACGAGTCGGCGACCCGACGACATCGCACTGCCGACGTTCCTGGGGGCGTACTACCGGGAGTTGCCCGACTTCGACGTCGACGACCGCACCGACGCCGACCTGTACGCCGCTGCGGTACGTCACTGGGAACTGGGGCTGATCCGCTCCGAAGACGCAATCGACGTCGCGGTCCTCTCACCGGACCGGGATCGGGACGGTTGGAAGTCCGATCGGTCGTTCGTGATGATCGTGACGAACGACGCCCCGTTCATGGTCGACACCGTTCGAATCGTGCTCGAACGGCACGGAGTCGCCACGCACCTCCTCGTGCATCCGATGCTCGACGTCTGTCGCGACCACGACGGTCGCATCACGTCGATCGGCGGGTCGGCTCCCGATCCGCGGTGTGAGGTCGAAGCCTGGACGCAGGTCGAGATCGACCGATGCGACGGCGCGACCGTCGAAGCACTCCGCGACGACCTGACGACCGCTGTCGCCCAGACGCATCGTGTGGTCGCCGACTTCGCGCCCATGCGGGAGCGGATGCGGGCGGTGGAACACCTCGACCCTCTCCTGGAGTGGCTGGCCGACGACAACTTCGTGTTCCTCGGCTCGTCGCGCTTCGAGTTCGACGCGTCGGGTGTACATCGTGTGGCCGACGGCGACCTCGGCCTCTCGGTGGAGAACGAGGTGGTCGATCCGGCGATCGATCTCTCGGCGCCGCCGGTGTCGGTGGCGCGTTCCACGCGTGAGTCCACCGTGCACCGAGCGAGCCGCTTCACCGCGATCACTGTTCGTCACTCCACCGATGACGGTGCGGGACACGTCGACCGGTTCATCGGTCTCCTGGCGTCGACCGCGTATCGGCAGAGCACGCTGTCGATCCCGTCCGTCGGCGATCGGGCCAGGGCGGTGCTCGGCTTGGCGGTCGACGGTGCCGAGACCCACACGGGGCGCTCGATGCGCAACGTGCTCGAGACGTTGCCGCGTGACGTGGTGTTCGAGCTCGACGCCGATCAGCTGGCGCTGCTGGTGATCGAGGTCGTCAACCTGCAGGAACGTCAGATCGTGCGCGTGATCGACGTGCCCGAACCGGTCGGCACCTGGTCGACCGTGCTCGTGTTCCTGCCGAAGGCTCGGTTCAGCGCGGATCTGCCCGAGCGGGTCGCCGAGTTCGTCGGCGCCGCATACGGTGCCCCGACCACCGACATCGAATCGTTCATCGGTACGAGCAGCCTGGCGCGGATCACGTTCACGGTGCAGCGTTCCGACGGCGGTGTGCCAGACCTCGACGACCTGTCCGACCGCGTCGACGCCCTCACGACGTCGTGGTCCGACCGGCTTCGACTCGCCGCCCATCGACAGCTGGGCGATGCAGTCGCTCAGCGTCTCCTCGTGTCGTTCGCCGATGCGCTGCCCGATTCGTACCGCAGCAGCGTCGCGCCGGAGACGGCGGTGACCGACCTCGAGTGCCTGGCGGCGCTGCTCGCGTCGGATCGACCGCTCCGGGCCGCCCTGACGCGTGACGCCGACGCC
>CAXBAZ010000816.1:0-2239 GCA_963973395.1 uncultured Acidimicrobiaceae bacterium | reverse complement strand
CGCATCCACACGATGGACTGGGGGAACGACCAGAGCGCGACCGCCACCTCCGCGCCGAGATCGAGCGAGTGCGTCCTCGGCGCCTCACCGTCGACCTCGACGTGCACCGTCTCGTCGACGAAGCGGACGACGATCCGCTGCAACGATCCCTGCTCGAACACGCCGGGCACGAGGATCTCGGGGTCGCTGCCGTCGCTGCCCAGCAGGCTGCTGCGGACACGGAGCGCGAGATCGGCACCGTCCTGGCCGATCATCATGTTCCGGGACAAGGTGCCGTCCGAGATCGACAGGATGCGCGCCGGACCGCCCTGGTCGAGCGACGCCGTCGCCACCTCCAGCACGACCTCGAACCCGCCCGACGCCACGATCGCGTCGGAGATCGCATCGGCCGGTCCGATCGAGCGCCACCACCCGTCGGCATCGATCGTGCCACCGACCGGCGGCGGGGCCGACTCGGATCCCGCTCGCTCGAGTGCCGGCTGCCCGGTCGGCTCCCCGACGAAGCTCCAGCTCGCCAGCGACTCGGCGGGTCCGTCGTCGATCTGCGGGCCTGGAGCCGTCCGGATCTCGAACGTCGCCAACGTCCCCTCCCACGGGCGGTCGGCGGAGGTCTCGTTCCCGATGATCAGCGGGTACTCCGGCGACCAGTCGCGGGGGGCGGCAGCGTCGTCGAGCCAGACGGTGAGGACGACTGCGGCGAGTGTGACGACCAGCGCCGTTCCGATGCGCCACACAGTGCGAGGACGGCGAGCGTCGCGCCGAAGTCGGCCGAGCGCCCGCTCCGAGAACCACACGGCGAGCGACGCTCCAACCAGTGCACCGATGCCGTTCGACACGACGTCACCGAACGACGCGAACCTGAGCAGCATGGCATCCTGCGCTGACTCGAGCACGAGCGACAGGACGACGCCGACGGCGGTCGTGAGCCCGACGACCGCACCTGGCGATGCCCGGCGGCGAAGGTGCATCAACGTCGCGAGCGAGAACCCGAACGGCACGAACAGCAGGACGTTGGTCGGCATGTTCTCGAACACGTAGCCCGATCGCAGGTCGACGTCGATGCGCAGTGGCGCCGACCAGGTCGAACCCTCGCCGGTCCGGCGGAAGTCGAACGGGAACAGCGTCGCTCCCAGGATCAGCGCCGTCGACACGACGAGCCACCCGACCAGGATCCGACCCCGGAACCCGTCGCCCTCGAGGGTGGTGCCGATCTCGGATCGGAGTCGATCTGGCATCACACCGGCTCGAGCAGGCCAACGGACGCCAGCGCCTCCGCCGCCTCGTGAACCCGCTCGAACGCGAAGCCGGACCGGTCTGCGATGTCGAGCAGCGAATGCGCGCCGTCGGAGAGGTTCAGCACCCAGAGCACCGCGAGCTCCGTCGAGTTGTCGCCCTTGCGACCGCCCAGTGTCGCGTACAGCCCGTGCCGCCCCAGCTGCGGTTCCCCGTTCGGCCTCAGGTTGCGGTACCGCTGGTTGCGGTCGAGGACGGCGAGCACGTCGATGTGGCGCAACAACGTGTCCTGGAGCGCGTCGGCGGCGATGAAGTCGAGGTCGTCCGCGGACGTGTGGTACTCGTCGAACTGGCCGTACGGGGTGCGCGTCAGGCTGCCCACGTCGAGTCCGATGCCGGGCGACGAGTACTGGCGCTCGTCGTAGCCGTACGGCTCGAAGTCGCGGACCTCGTGAGGGACATCGGCATGACGCAGCACGTGCTCGACGACGCGGTCGATCTCGGCGGCGCCGGAGCGACTCCGCTTGTAGTGCAGGCGTCCACGATCGCCGGCCGTGCTCAGCACGAGCCCACACCGGATCCGCTCGACGACGTCCGGATTGGTCGCCAACCATGCGATCGAGCCGATCGTGCCGGGAATGAAGAGCACTCGGTACGTGTACCGATTCGACTGATCGAGCAGGTGGCGTGCGAGGAACGTCGCGAGCGCGATGCCGGACAAGTTGTCGTTGCACAACGACGAGTGACAGATGTGGGTCGACAGGAGCACCTCGTCGGTGGTGGCCCCTGGGATCACGCACTCCGCCAGCGTGAGCGACCCCGGCTCGAGCGTGGAGTCGATCACCACCTCGTACGTCCCGTCCTCGAGCCGCGCGAGATCGTGCTGGCTGAGACAGAACCCCCAGGTCTCGTTGTGATAGCTCGTGCGGTGCGGCACGCGGTCCGGGAAGTCCGGCAGCGTGTGCAGGCGTGGTCGCAGCTCGTCGAGCTCCATCCGCTCCCGAAC
>CAXBAZ010000815.1:0-2242 GCA_963973395.1 uncultured Acidimicrobiaceae bacterium | reverse complement strand
GCTGCCGCTCGTCGCCGAACAGCGACCGGAACTCGTCGAGCGCACCGCCGTCGACGACCAGCAGCGGCCAGAAGTAGTGACCGATCTCGTGACGGAGATGTCCGAGCACGGTGCGGTACTGCTCGCCGAGTTGCTGACGGACGAACTCACGATGGGCATCGTCGGATTCCGACAGGTCGAGCGTGATGACGCCTGCCTGATGGCCCGTCGTGACCGAGCGTCCTCGCGATGACAGCAACTCGAACGTGACCCCACGTTCGGCGTCCGACGTCCGGTCGATCAGCGGGAGTCGGAGTGCCACGACCTGGTCGATCAATCGCCGCTTGGCGGCCTCGGCATCGGCGAACGCCTCCATCGCGTCGATCTCGGAGTCGTTGGGACGGACCGACGTCAGCCGGCAGCTCCGACACAGCGACTGGGGTTCGTCGACGGGGACGAGCCAGTTGCACCGGGCGGCCAACTGGTTCGCGCACCGTCGGAACCGACCAGGGGTGCCGTCCGTGCGGGTCAGCACGCCGACGTCCGAGTCGTCCCGGCGGAGCGCGGCGAGGCGCCGGTGATCGAGATCGAATCCGAGCTCGGACCCGCACTGGAGGCACGTCGAGTTGTGGAAGAACAGCAGCTGACCACAGACCGAACACCGAAACGACTGCATCGTCGCGACGCTACCGCCGCACGATCAGCCCGCCGTGTGGTGCCGTCGCAGGTCGAGCGTCCTCGGGTACTCGCGCGGCAGCTCGGCGGCGATCTCATCCAACCGTGCGACGTCGACGTGCCCCGCCGTGTGACCGATCGTGAGGAAGCGGCTCGCCCGTCGGGCCTCCGCTTCGGCTGCGTTCACCGGGAACGTGTCGTAGGACCGGCCCCCCGGATGGACGATCTCGTAGGTGCAGCCACCCAGCGACCGTTCGCTCCAACGGTCGACGACATCGAACACGAGTGGACCCTGCGCGTCGATCGTCGGATGGAGCGCCGACCACGGGGCCCACGCCTTGAACCGGATCCCGGCGACCGAAGTGCCCTCCCGGTCGGTGGACTGGAGCGGCACCGGGATCGAGTTGCAGGTCACGACGTGCCGCCGAGGATCGAGCCAGTCGACGCGCAGCTGCAGGCGTTCGACGGACGAGTCGACATAGCGGGCGGTGCCCGACTCGGTCACCTCCTCGCCGAGCACGTGCCACGGTTCGATCGCACGACGCAGCTCGAGGCGGACGCCGTCGATCACCGTTTCGCCGACGAGGGGGAACCTGAACTCGAGGAACGGCTCGAACCAGCCCGGTTCGAAGTCGATGCCGTGACGGCGCAGGTCGGCGACGACCTCGTGGATGTCGGACCGCACGTACCACGGCAGCAGGAACCGGTCGTACAGATCGGTACCCCACCGCGTCAGCCGACCCGTGTACGGCGCCTCCCAGAAGCGGGCGACGAGCGACCGGACGAGCAGCGACTGCACCAGCGCCATCTGCGGGTGGGGCGGCATCTCGAAGGCACGCAGCTCGACGATGCCGAGTCGCCCGCGTTCGCTGTCGGGGCTGAACAGCTTGTCGATGCAGAACTCGGACCGGTGGGTGTTGCCGGTCAGGTCGACGAGCAGATGGCGGAGCAACCGATCGACGATCCACGACGGAACTTCGCCGTCGGCAGCCTGCTGGGCGGCGAGTTCGTCGAACGCGATCTCGAGCTCGTAGAGCGTGTCGGCGCGACCCTCGTCGACGCGTGGCGCCTGGCTGGTCGGGCCGATGAACTGACCCGAGAACAGGTACGACAGCGACGGATGGTGCTGCCAGTACGACACGAGGCTCCGGAGCAGATCGGGTCGACGCAGCAGCGGACTGTCGTCGGGCGTCGCACCGCCGAGGGTCACGTGGTTGCCACCCCCCGTGCCGGTGTGCGAGCCGTCGAGCGCGAACTTCTCCGTGGCGAGGCGGGCGAGCCGCGCCTCGTCGTACAGCGTCTCGACGACGGTGCGCATCTCGGCCCACGAGCTGGTCGGTTGCACGTTGATCTCGATCACACCCGGATCGGGTGTGACGACGAGCGTCGCGAGCCGCGGGTCACGCGGTGGCGCGTAGCCCTGCACGACGACCGGCTGTTCGAGCCTCGTCGCGACCGACTCGACGACCGTCAGCAGTTCGACCGCGTGGTCGGCGTCGGCGATCGGGGGCAGGAACACCGCGACGTGCCCGTCGCGGATCTCGACCCCGAGCGACGTCGGTGCCGCTTCGTGGACGTCGACGACCTC
>CAXBAZ010000814.1:0-2245 GCA_963973395.1 uncultured Acidimicrobiaceae bacterium | reverse complement strand
CGTCGTCATGCAATTCCTGGATCTGGTCGGCGATGGTCGGGTCCGACGTGATCGGGTTCGACGTGGTCGGGTTCGTCGATCCGGCGCCGGGCGCGGTCGTGGGGCTCGAGTTCGAATCGGTCGTGGTCGTGGGGTTCGGCGCTGTCGTCGTCGAAGTTGCAGTGGTCGACGATGCAGCCGTCGATGGCGTGGTGGACGGCGGCGTCGTGGTGACCACGGTGGTGGTCGGGGCCGATGTGTCGTCGCTCGACTGCACCACCGAGCTACACGCGGTCCCGATGACGGCGAGTACGAAGAGGAGAGCTGCCCGCCGATCACGCATGAACGGTGACGGTAGCGCCCGGATCACGCGGAGTGGCATCGGGCCCAGCGTTTGGCGCTACCGTTCGGCGCATGCGGAGTCACGGCACCGGGCGAGCGATCGCCGGACTCCGTTGTGCGGTCTGCGACACGTTCGTCGACATCGCGACGGTCGGCGCCTGGCAGTGCCCTCGGCGAACGGCCACCGACCCGAATCACGTCCTCCACCTCGAGCTCGGCACCGAACCGGTCGACGACCTCGACGACCCGAACCCGCTGGTGCGCTACGGCCCGCGCCTCGGATGGTGGGCGTTCGCCCGCGCCAACGGACTGTCCGAGGAGGCCTGTGCGGCGCTCACCCGCCGCGTCGCCGACGGCTTCGTGACCACCCCGTTCGAGCGGTCGGCCGCCCTCTCGGACGAGATCGGCGCCGACGTGTGGGTCAAGGACGAGACGGGTCAGGTCGCCGGGTCGCAGAAGGGCCGTCACCTGGCGTCGATCCTGCTGCACCTGCTCGCGGCCGAGGAGCTCGGACTCACGTCCGGGCGCGCCGCGCTCGCGATCGCCTCCTGCGGCAATGCTGCGATGGCGGCGGCCACGTTGGCGCACCGGGTCGACTGGCCGATCGACGTATTCGTACCGACGTGGATGGATCCGGCGTTCGGACGGCACCTCGACGAGCTCGGCGCCCGCACCCACGTGTGCGAACGGCGCGCCGGCGGAGTCGCCGGAGACCCGGCGATGCAGCGGTTCCGGGAGGCGGTGGCCGACGGCGCCGTACCGTTCAGTGTGCAGGGCCCCGAGAACGCGTTCTGCCTCGACGGCGGACGCACGATGGGGTGGGAGATGGCCGACCAGGCCGACGCCGCCGGGATCGCGCTCGACCGGGTGATCGTGCAGGTCGGAGGTGGCGCGTTCGCGGCCTCGGTCGGCGCCGGGCTCGGCCCCGATGTCAGGCTCGACACGGTGCAGGCCGCCGGGTGCGCCCCTTTGGCCGCAGCCGTACGGCGGGCGACCACCGTCGCCGACCCGGAACAGCACTGGAGCGAGATCATGCAGCCGTGGCCCGATCCGCATTCGGCCGCCGACGGCATCCTCGACGACGAGACGTACGACTGGCTCGCCGACCTCGACGCGATGCGCCGGAGCGGCGGGGAGGCGATCGTCGCCACCGAGTCCGAGATCGTGCGCGCCCACGAACTCGCGACCGCGGCCGGTTTTGCGGTCAGCGTCACCGGTGCGGCCGGCCTCGCCGGCCTCTTGCACGTCCGCGACGGCCTGACCCCCGCCGACCGGGTCGCCGTCGTCATGTCGGGCGCCGCACGAGACTGACAGCCCCGTCGCGAGGTCGTCCGTCGGCCGTGCGGCGTGCCACGCTCTTGGACATGCACGAACCTGATGTCGTCGGCTTCGACGTGCCGACGATCGAGCGCTGGCTCCCCACCGTGACCGACGTCTCGCTCCCGGTCCGCTGGGAGCGTCTGCCGGGCGGCCACTCCAACCTGACCTATCTCCTCACCGACTCGTCGGGGCGCGAGTTGGTCATCCGCCGTCCGCCTCGCGGCGAACTGCTCCCCAAGGCCCACGACATGTGGCGCGAGTACCGGATCATCGACGGGCTCTGGCCGACCGCGGTGCCGGTCGCCGAGCCGATCGCCTTCTGCGACGACCGCGACATCTGCGAGGTGCACTTCTATGTGATGGGCAAGGCGGAGGGGCAGGCGCTGTACGACGGCGAGACGGTGGCGAACTGGCTTCCCGAGCACGCGCGCCGACGCGCCGGTGAACACTTCGTCGACGTCCTCGCCGCGTTGCACTCGATCGAACCGGCGGACGTGGGTCTCGCCGAACTCGGCCGCCCCGACGGCTATGTCGCCCGCCAGCTCACGACCTGGTACGGCTCGTGGAACGCGTCGATCCCGTACGCCGAGCACGACGAGGCGAG
>CAXBAZ010000813.1:0-2247 GCA_963973395.1 uncultured Acidimicrobiaceae bacterium | reverse complement strand
ACACCCACGTCGGTTTTCAATGATCGTGAATGTCAGTTTTCAGTGATCGCTCACAATTGCGATGTGTTTGTCGGTGTCATGTTTCATGATCTCCACCAAGATGACCCACAACGTCGTGTGCTGGAGATCATGCAACTCCTTCTGGAGTCGCTTAAGTTCTTTGGCGTCCGCACGTTCGTGTTTGAGCAGCCGGTGGGTTACTTCGAGTAAATCGGCTGAGTCAACCTGATCTAGGTCGAGACGCGGTATCACTGGATCAGCCCGGGTAAGTTCAGCCTCCGTTTTCAGCGAGGACGCCAATTCCGTGAAATAGCGGTGGTGACGGCGCTCGTCCTCAACCAAGAGATTTATCAGATATGCCAACGCTTTAGAATCTGTAGTCTCGGCGACGCTGACGTACTCTTCCAGGATTTTGCCTTCGTTCTTGGTGTGATCGATGAGATACGAAAACAACTCGCTCTCCCAAACACTTGCTCCTACGGGCGGCTTCATCGTCTCGTCTTCCATGGTGACAAGTATGGCGCGTTTGTCAGTAGTCAGTGTCAGATGGTGCGCTACTACACATCCAACACGTGAATAGCCAATGTGGTCAGCCCAAGTAAGGCCGGCCACAACGTTCGCCGTCTGCGTCTCACGTGCAGAAGTTGGCCTTGTGACCAGTTGAGTGCCAGGGAGTGGTGTACGACCGGGCGGTGACCTGGTGAGGGTCCACCGGTGATGACGGCCATCGCGTCAGTCTCAAGAAGACAGTTCAACGACTACTTGAGGAGAAGACACGATGACCGTCCCTACCACTATCGACGCGGCTGGCTGGCTGCGCAACTATCTCGAGGCCGATGACGGCGACCAGGACCTGGCGCGTGACATGTTGGCGGCGTTCGTGCAGGCGTTGATGTCGGCCGAGGCGTCGGCTCAGTGCAGCGCCGCGTACAACGAACGCACCGACGAGCGCACGAACAGCCGCAACGGCTATCGGCATCGCGATTGGGACACCAGGGTCGGCACGATCGATTTGGCGGTCCCGAAAGGTGCGTGAGGGCAGCTACTACCCGGTGTGGCTGTTGGAGCATCGCCGCCGCGCTGAACAAGCTCTCGCGTCGGTGGTGGCGCAGTGCTACGTCGAGGGGGTCTCGACGCGCCGGGTCGATGATCTGGTGCGAGCGATGGGGATCGATGGGATGTCGCCGTCGCAGGTCTCGCGGTTGGCCGCCACGCTGGATGCGAAGGTGGCCGAGTTCCGCAACCGACCCTTGGACGCCGGCCCGTATCGGTATGTGTGGATCGACGCCCTGACGCAGAAGGTGCGTGAGGGTGGCCGGGTCGTGAACGTCTCCGCGGTGATCGCGACCGCGGTGAACAACGAGGGGCGCCGCGAGATCATCGGGTTCGACATCGTGACGACCGAGTCGACGGCGTCGTGGACCGAGTTCCTGCGTTCGTTGGTTGCCCGAGGCCTGTCCGGGGTCGAGCTGGTGATTTCCGATGCTCACGGTGGCATCAAGGCCGCGATCGGCCAGGTGCTGGCCGAGGCGTCGTGGCAGCGTTGCCGCACCCATTTCATGGCGAACTTGGCGACGAAGTGCCCCAAGGCGTCGTGGCCGATGGTCGCCACGCTGGTGCGGTCGATCTTCGAGCAACCCGACCGTGACTCGACCTGGTCGCAGCTCTACGACGTCGTCAACAAGTTGCATGGCGCCGGCTTCGCCGAGATCGCCGACAAGGTCCACGACGCCGCCGATGAGATCTTGGCGTTCACGGCGTTCCCGGTCGAGCACTGGCCCAAGATCCGCTCCAACAACCCCCAGGAGCGGCTGAACAAGGAGATCCGCCGGCGCACCGACGTCGTCGGCATCTTCCCGAACAGGGCTGCTGTGATCCGCCTCGTCGGAGCGCTGCTCGCCGAGCAGACCGATGAATGGGCGATCGCCCGGCGCTACATGTCCGCCGAATCGCTCGCCAAGCCCCGCCACACCGAGGAGGTGAACCACGACGAACCCGCCGAGCTCGAAGCCGCCGCTGGCTGAACGAACCCGATCCCAACTGCCGGTCACCGGTCACGCGAATCGGCGGCGACCGGGCAGACGCGCACGCCCCCACACCGACCACGAAACTTCTTGAAGGAGGTGCTTGACACCAGAGCCTGAAACGCGTTCAATGACCGCCGAGCCGAGCAACACAAATCAGCTCACGGCTGACGAGATGACCGTCGACACCGACGCCTCGCACACCACCCCACGGCACTTGACC
>CAXBAZ010000812.1:0-2264 GCA_963973395.1 uncultured Acidimicrobiaceae bacterium | reverse complement strand
CCAGCCGCGCTCGGTGAGCGGGCGGTCGGGGGCCTCGATGGTGATGAAGCTGGCGAGGTCCGGCCCGAAGGTGGGCAGCGCCATCGGGCAGCGCACGCCCGGCGGCACGCGCACGTCGAACAGCTCGCGGATGCCGCCCTCCAGCCGCAGCCACTCGACGATGTCAGCCCCGGTCTGCTCCTCGGCCGTGCCGACGGGTCGGAGCCGCCGGTCGCGCTCGACCCGGACCTCGACCGTCCGTGGGGCAACTCGGCCGACACCGACCTCAACGGTTGGATGGTCGACGGTGAGTCGGGACCGATCTGGATCGACGATCGAACGATCGTCGGCGTGATCTCCGACCGGGGTCGCAGCCTGCCGGAACGCTGGGTGATCGATCCGGACACCGGCACACTGATCGAGGGGCCGTCGGCGTCCGAGCGGTCGGCCTCCGGCCCATGGGCCGATGCCACGACCCATTCGATCGCCTCGCTCGGCGGTGGGGTCGTGGCGACGCTCGGCACGTTGCACGGGCGGGCGATGGACCTCGCGACCGTCGATCTCGAGCTGCCACCGGTCCGGCGGGTGTTCGCCACCCGGACCACCGCAGGCTCGGCCTGGCAGCGACGATTCCTGCAACCGGAGATGCGGCGGATCGACGTGCCGGGACCCGGCGGCCGGATCGAGACCTGGATCGCGTCGCCACCGGGCGCGGGTGACGCGAGGCTGCCGACCATCGTCGACGTGCACGGCGGGCCACTCGGGTGTTGGGCGCCCGCTCCGCACATCGAGGTCGTGATGCTCACCGGTGCCGGCTACCGCGTCGTGCTGCCCAACATCCGCGGCTCGGGGGCCTACGGCGCCGACTGGATCCGCCCGCAGCTCGGCGACTGGGGCGGCGTCGACGCCGACGACGTCCACGCCGCGCTCGATCACGTGGTCGACGTCGGTCTCGCCGACCCCGAACGGCTCGGTGCGATCGGTCTCAGCTACGGCGGGTTCATGGTCAACTGGCTCGTCGGGACGTCGGGTCGGTTCGCGGCCGCGGTCTCGGAGAACGGTGTCACCAACCAGGTCGGATGCTGGGCGAACTCGGACAGCGGGCCGTTCTACTGCCGATCGTCGCTGCTCGGCGACCCGCTCACGCCCGACGGTGTCGAGCGGCTCTGGCGGCAGTCACCGCTACGGCACGTGTCGAACGTGCACACGCCACTCCTCATGTTCCAGGCCGAGGCCGACCATCGCTGCCCGCCGAGCGACAACGAGCAGTTCTTCGTGGCTCTGCGGCACGTCCGCCGCACCGTCGAGTACGTGCTGTACCCCGACGAGAGCCACGTGTTCTCGTCGTCGGGACGCCCGGATCGCCGCATCGACCGGATGGAACGGATGCTCGACTGGTTCGCCACGCATCTGAGCGGGTGAGTCCGGGTCCGCGATCAGCGCAGCGTGTCGATCACCTCGTCGACGATCGTGGTGGTCGTCAACGGGTGCAGGAACACCAGGCGGCCGACGGTCTCGTCCTTCCAGGTCGTCGGAGCGACGAATGCGATCTGGCGGGCGAGCAGATCGGCCGACCAGTGCTGCCACCGCTCACGGTCCCAGCCGGCCCTGCGGAACAGCACGACGGTCAATTCGGGCTCGAGGACCACCTCGACCTCGGGGATCGACCGCAATCGTGAGACCGCGTAGGCGGTCGTCGTCATCGGCGCCCGGACCGCGTCGGCGAGGGCATCGGTGCCGTGCACGAGCAGTGTGAACCAGAACGGCAGCCCCGACGCCCGACGAGTCAACTGGTACGCGTAGTCGGACGGATTCCAGGTGTCGGCCGCGTCGGTCGTGTGGAGCACGTCGATGTACGGGCCGTGCTGGGTGTGGGTGCGGGCCGCGAGATGCGGTTCGCGATACAGCAACGCGCAGGTACCGGCGGTGCAGAACAGCCACTTGTGGGGGTCGATGATGAGTGAGTCGGCCTCGGCCAGCCCGTCGAAGAGCCGGCTGCACTCGTCGAGCACGAGCGCAGCCCCGCCATAGGCGCCGTCGACGTGGAACCACGCTTCGTGAGCGTGGGTCACGTCGGCCAGCCCCCGCAGATCGTCGACGACCCCGGCATTGGTCGAACCGGCGGATCCGACCACGATCGCGAGCTCGTCGGCGCGGCCGCTCGCGGCCAACGTCTCGGCCAGCGCTCCGCCCGTGAATCGACCGTCCGGGCCGGTGGCGACCTCCAGGGCCTCCAGCCCGAGCAGGCGGAGCGCCGTGAGCCGGTCGCTCTCCCGGTCGGCACT
>CAXBAZ010000811.1:0-2270 GCA_963973395.1 uncultured Acidimicrobiaceae bacterium | reverse complement strand
GTCGTCACCGGTGTCACCAGTCGGTCGGCCGGTAGTCCTTCAGGAACTGGCCCCAGACGTGTTCGCCGGTGTTGACGCCGGCGATGATCGGGTCGACGATGCGAGCGGCGCCGTCGACGATGTCGAGGGGTGGATGGAACGCCTGCTCGGCACGTTTGCGATCGGCGATCGGCGCTGGGTCCTCGTCGCTGACCCACCCGGTGTCGACGCTGTTCATGTGGATGCCGTCGCCGTGATAGTCGGCCGCCGACGTACGGGTCATCATGTTCAAGGCGGCCTTGGCCATGTTCGTGTGGGGGTGGCGGGTCGTCTTGAGGCGACGGTAGAACTGGCCCTCGACCGCCGACACGTTGACGATGTGCTGATCGTGGCCGGGGGCGGCGAGCAGCAGCGGCTTGAGGCGGGCGTTCAGCACGAACGGTGCTGTGGCGTTGACGAGCTGCGTCTCGAGCAGCTCGATCGTCGGGACGTCGGCGAGCCTGAGCCGCCACGAGTTCTGCTCGCGGAGGTCGACCTGCTGGAGGTCCTGATCGAGACGACCCTCGGGGAACATCCCGTCCGTTCGGGCATCGTCGGGCAGGAGCTCGGCCTGGGAGAGCTCGGCCGCGTGGCTGAGTCCGACGAGTGACGCCGGGTCAACGCCTGCGGGAGCACCGGCCGCGCCGAGCATGTCCGGACGTCGGAGCCCTTCGTAGGGGCCGACCAGTCGGGCGATGTCGGCGTCGAGGCCGCCGCGCTCGGCATCCATCATGTGGCGGTAGAAGTCGGGTGGTCGCCTGACGGTCTGGCAGGCGAGCCGGTCGTGCGTGCCCAGGAGGTGCCCACAGAACGCTTCGACACTCGGCGTGTGGCGGAGGTCGAGTCCGTAGATCTCCAGGCGGTCCGACCAGTCGTCGGCATCGGACTCGGCCGCGTACCGCTTGGCCGCGTCGCGCGGGAAGCGCGTCGACACGATCAGGTGGGCGCCGGCCCGCAGCAACTTGATGCCGGCCTGGTAGCCGATCTTCACCCGTCCGCCGGTGAGCAGTGCGACCCGACCCGACAGGTCGGCGGTCTCGCTCCGTTTGGCGAAGTTGAACCGGGCGCACTCGGGGCACAGCTGGTCGTAGAACGCGTCGATCACGGTGTAGCGCTGCTTGCACACATAGCAGTGCTGGGGATCGACCGTCTCGGGCGCTGTGTCGTCCGCGGTGTCGTCCGCGGCGCCGTCGACGGGAGCGAGCGCGGGTGCGAACACGTCGGGTGTCGTGAACACCGGCTTGCTCCGCAGCGAACGGATGCCGGTGTCGTCGAGCGCCCGCTGGTCGCTCGCCGAGCGCTCCCGTTTGCGTGCTCTCCGCTCGGCCTTGATCTGGCGGCGCCGCGCGTCGACATCGGGTTCGAACACGTCGCCGGCCGCGTTGAGCAACCGGGTGCGTTCGTCGACCGGGAGGGAGTCGAGCACGGAGCGGTCGGCGACGACCGTCTCCAGCAGTTCGGTCGCGGCACGCAGGCGGGCGGCGAGGTCGTCCGTCACGCCGGCAGGCTACCCGTCGGTCGGGTCGGCCTGCTCGGCTGGATCCACGGTGACGGTGTACGACTGGATCCGCGGCGGCCGGGGCGGCGCGAGCAGCATCGACACCGTGGCGGTACGGTCGGTCGCACCCCTGCACCGGATGAGGGCCTGGGTCGCCGACCGGGGCTCGATCGACAGGATGGTGAGGGGGCCGGTCACCGCGACGATCCGTTCGGCTGCCGCCCGTCGCCGCGCGTACGAGTCGTCGTACATCAGTGACCGCGTGAACGCCTGTCGGGCCCGGTCGTCGTCCCACTCGTTGACCACCGCGACGAGGCGGGCGGCCAGGCCGGCCACCTCATCGGAGACGGGCTGCGTCGACGGAGGTACGAGACCCTGTTCCCGAACGGTGTCGAGCATGTGGGCGGTGAGTTCGGTCATCGGCGCATAGGTCGAGTTGGCGAGCGCGACCGCACCGGTCCGACGGCCGGGAAGCCAGCGCATGTTCGACCCGTAGCCGGGGAGTCCGCCGGAGTGTGTGACGACCGTGCCGAGGTGGGGTTCGTCGAGCACCCGCAGCCCGAGCCCGTAGCTCCCGGCCGAACGGACGCCCCGGAGGGTGCCCATGCCCGTGTACCGGTGTGGGCTCTGCATCTCGCGCCGACTGGCGCGGCACAGTGGACCGGTCTCGGGGTCGCTGCGAGCCGGAAATGCTGCATCGAGCCATGTCACCCATCGCACGAGGTCGGCCACGGTCGTCCAGATCCCTCCCATC
>CAXBAZ010000810.1:0-2273 GCA_963973395.1 uncultured Acidimicrobiaceae bacterium | reverse complement strand
CGGACCGACTCGTCGAGTGCCTCGTCGAGCGGCATCTGGGGGTGCGTGTACACCTGTTGCTTCATGATCGCCATCGACATCGGCGACACGTTGGTGACGAGATCGGACGCATACGCCAGCACCTCGTCGAGCAGCGACTCGGGCGGACACACCCGGTTCACGATGCCGAGTTCGGCGGCTTCCTCGGCGAGGAACACACGACTCGACAACATGAGGTCGAGCGCGACGCCCTGCCCGACGAGGCGCGGGAGCGTCCACGACATCCCGTACTCCCCGATGAGGCCACGGCGCCCGAAGGCGACAGCGAACTTCGCGCCGGCGGCCGCGAACCGGATGTCACACGCGAGCGCATGCACCAGGCCCAGTCCGGCGCATGCCCCGTTGATCGCAGCGATGACGGGTTTCGGGATGGTCATCGCGTGGGTGTGCCGCCACTCGGTGGCACCTGGGTCGGGCGCGTCGTCGGCCGGCAGTCCCCCCGATGCCCCGATGTCCTGGAGCATCTCCATGTCGGCGCCGGCGCAGAATCCGCGCCCCGCACCCGTGACCACGATCGCCCGCACCTCGGGATCGGCCGCCGCCCGGTCGAGTGAGGTGAAGTAGCCCTCGTGGAGGTCGTCGCTCCAGGCATTGAGCCGGTCGGGTCGGTTCAAGGTGATGATCGCCACCCGCTCGCGAACCTCGTACAGCACTGCGTCGTTCATGGCATCCCTTCTCGCGTCGTTGGCGAACGTACCGAACTCGCACCCGCCGGACCGTGCCGGAGCGGTCACCGGATCGTCGACGACGTGACCTGTGGGGCGCCGGCCCCCAGGAAGAAGATGCCGGGATAGCCGGCCGTCTCGAACCCCAGGCTCGGGTTGCCGTCGAGTGTCGATCGATCGATCCGGAGCTCACCCGTTCGATCGTTCGACACGAAGAAGATCGCGCCGCCACCCTCGTTCGCGACGTTGTCACGCATGATGGTGCCACCGAGGTCGAGTGTGAACCGGTTGCCGTCGAGGGCGATCGCTCCCCCGTTCCCGCCACCGGGCGTACCCGCCCGTGCCGGATTCGCGCCGATGCCGGTCGCCCGGTTGCGTTCGAACCGACTGTTGTAGACCCGCCAGGAGACGCCGATGCTCGACACCGCAGGACCGTTGGAGCATTCGTTGTCCCGGAACGTGCTGCGGGCGACGATCACCGGCAACCCTTCGTACTGGCTCAACACCCGGAGCGCAGCCCCGCCGAGGTCGGGCCCGGTCGGATCGCACCGGTTGTCCTCGAACACGCTGTCGAACACCTGGAATCGGCCGCCGCGGACGAATATCGCTCCGCCGCCACCGCCCTCGGTCGTGTCACCGGTGCTGTCGGCGCGGACGAATCGCAGCCCCTGTACCGCGAGGCGAGGGTGATCCTGGTTCTGGCAGTGCGAGGTCGTCCACGTCTGCGCCGGGTCGCACGTGTTCATGTAGAGGATCCGTCGCTGGCCGGCACCGTCGAGCGTGACGAGGCCGCCGCCGTCGAGCACGACGACGGGCGACGTGTTCACGACCTTTGCGGTCTGCGTCATCGTGATCGTGACCGGATCCGGGCCGCAGTCGAACGTGATCACGCCGCCCGCGGCGACCGCTGCCACGACCGCCGCCGAGGTGCAACTCCCCGGTGTGCCACTGCCGATCGTCCGATCCGGATCCGACGTGTCGATCGGAGCGATGTCGCCGGGCAACGGGACAGCGGGCTCGGGAGGGATCACTCGTTGCGCCGCGGTGCCGACCGTCGCCGGCTCGTCGATGCGCGTCAACGCTGCACCGGCGACGGTACCGACGGCGGCGACGGCGAGGATCGCCCGTCGTCGTTGCATCCTCCCAGTATCCACGGCGGGACGCCCGCAGTCCTGGCACCACACGAGGCTGCCGGTCGACCCCGTCGCACTCGGCCGTCTCGGACCGCCTTTGCTACGGTCGGCGCCGACCCCTTCGAGACCTACGGAGACCCCCATGTCTGAACTGATCACGCCACTGCCGCGCCCGGCGCGACCGCTGCTCGCCGACGTCGTCCCCGCGCTCCGCGATCGGACCGCGGTACTCGTGATCAGTGGCGCGCTGCTGCTCGCCGCGGCCTCGCAGGTACGGATCCCGCTCGGGTTCACACCGGTCCCGATCAACCTGGGCACCTTCGCGGCGGTGCTGCTCGGCGGTGCCCTCGGGGCTCGCCGCGGCGCGGCGTCCACGGGTCTGTTCCTCGTCGCCGGCATCGTCCTGGGCGTGGGCCAGGCCCAGGCCCAGGCTCAG
>CAXBAZ010000809.1:0-2274 GCA_963973395.1 uncultured Acidimicrobiaceae bacterium | reverse complement strand
TCACCTGGCAGGACCCGATCCCGGCCGGGACGCCGCTGAGCGACGACGACGTCGCCACGCTCAAGGGCCGGATCATGGACTCTGGCCTGTCGATCTCCGAGCTCGTGGCCACGGCGTGGGCGTCGGCGTCGACCTACCGCGGCAGTGACATGCGCGGCGGCGCCAACGGTGGTCGCATCCGGCTCGCACCGCAGAACGACTGGCAGGGCAAAGACCCCGCCCGATCCGCGTTCGACGGAACGGTCTCGATGGCCGACCTGATCGTGCTCGGTGGATGTGCCGCGGTCGAGGCCGCCGCCAAGGCTGCCGGTCACGACGTCACCGTCCCGTTCACCTCGGGTCGGGGCGATGCCACCGAAGAGCAGACCGACGTCGAGTCGTTCGAGCCACTCGAGCCGACAGCCGACGGCTTCCGCAACTTCCTCGGCAAGGGTCACAACCTGCCCGCCGAGGCGTTGCTGGTCGACCGTGCTCAGCTGCTCACGCTGAGTGCGCCCGAGATGACGGTGCTCGTCGGTGGACTGCGCGTGCTCGGCGCGAACAGCGGCGAGTCGACGCACGGCGTGTTCACCGATCGTGTCGGCACGCTGACCAACGACTTCTTCGTCAACCTGCTCGACTACGGCGTCGAGTGGTCCGCCACGACCGGGGCGGAGGACGTGTTCGCGGCCCAGGATCGTGCGACCGGCGAGGTCAAGTGGACCGGCACCCGCAACGACCTCGTGTTCGGTGCGAACTCGCAGCTCCGGGCGATCTGTGAGGTCTACGGGTCGAGCGATTCCGAGGAGCGGTTCGTCCGCGACTTCGTGAAGGCGTGGGACAAGGTGATGAACCTCGATCGCTTCGACGTCGGCTGACCGGCCCCGTCGAACCGATCATCCCGTCCGTATCGGGGTCCCACCGGCGCACGACGTCGGTGGGGCCCCGATCGTCGCGTGGGCCGGCCGCACCGTCCCGGCACGACGCGTTCACACAATTCCCCTGGAATTCGTTCCGGACCCGTTCTAAGGTCCGAATCGAATGATGTCCAATGGGGGGCGAAGTGTCAGCACATGAACTGGAATGGAGAATGCTCGGAGCGTGTCGAGGTCTCGACGCCGGCATCTTCTATCCCGACACCGACGACGAGGCCGAGATCGCGACGCAGGTCTGCCAGCAGTGCGGGGTCCGCACCGCGTGCCTCGAGTTCGCACTCGCCGAGCGCGAGAAGGTCGGCGTCTGGGGTGGCGCGACCGAGCGCGAACGGCGCCGCATCCTGCGCCAGCGCCGACGCACGGCCTGACGAACTCATACCGGGGCCGGCAGGGACGGGCGGTTAGCCTCGCCCCTCATGTCGACGATCGATGACCACGGCGGCTGGCCGGCGCTGTTGAGCGCGCTGCTCGACCGGGAACACCTCACCGCGTCGCAGGCCGAATCGGCGATGACGACGATCCTGTCGGGCGAGGCGACGCCGGCCCAGCTGATCGGCTTCGTGGTGGCGCTCCGGGCGAAAGGCGAGAGTTCCGCCGAGCTCGCCGGGCTGCTCGACGCCGTGCTCGCACACGCCACACTCGTGCCGCTCACCGCCGACCAGCGCGACCGCGCGGTCGACATCGTCGGCACCGGGGGCGACCACTCGCACTCGATCAACGTCTCCACCATGGCTGCGATCGTCACGGCGGGAGCCGGGGTGCCGGTCTGCAAACACGGTGCTCGGGGGGCGTCGTCGAAGTGCGGCACCGCAGACGTGCTCGAAGAGTTGGGCGTGGCCATCGACGTGTCGCCCGAGCAGGTCCGTCACTGCATCGACACCGCCGGCATCGGCTTCTGCTTCGCCCCGGCGTTCCACCCCGCGTTCCGGTTCGCCGCACCGGCGCGGCGCGAGATCGGGATCCCGACCGTGTTCAACCTGCTCGGCCCGATGGCGAACCCCGGACGGGTGCGTCGACAGGTCATCGGGGTCGCGAACGCACTGTTCGCCGAGCGCATGGTCGAGACGCTTCGCACGCACGGTTCCGTCCACGCCTGGGTCGTGCACGGTGGCGGGCTCGACGAGCTGACCACCACCGGCATCAGCGACGTGATCGAGCTGCGCGACGGCGAGGTCGACCACTTCACGGTCGATTCCGCGGCGCTGGGGCTCGCCCCGGCACGGTCGAGCGAGCTGGTCGGCGGCGACCGCAGCGTCAACGCCGACGCGGTGCGGCGTGTGCTCGCCGGCGAACCCGGGCCACATCGCGACATCGTCGTGCTCAACGCTGCGGCGGGGCTGGTCGTCGGCGGCCGTGCCCC
>CAXBAZ010000808.1:0-2284 GCA_963973395.1 uncultured Acidimicrobiaceae bacterium | reverse complement strand
GGGTCACTGTCGCCGTCACGGCGGCGAGCTCGATATGGCGTTGGTCGCCGGTCGCGATCGCGGCGATGGTGGCGAACTCCTCGGCGACGGTCGCGACGGATTCGTCGCGCAGGTCGCGGGTCATCTGTTCTGGGTCCGACATCGCTTGCGTGATGAAGTGCGCTTTGCGTTGCAGGATCTGCCACGAGTTCGCATCGGCAGTCCGTTCGGTGACGTAGCGGTGAACTTCGACCTGCTTGTTGTTGTTGCCTTGTCGGATGAGCCGTCCCTCGGCCTGCTCGAGCCAATCGGGCCGGTAGGGGGCGGTGAGTTCGTGGGCGGCGTAGAGCCGGGTTTGGATGTTGACCCCGACACCCATCTGTTGGGTGGACCCGATCAAGATGCGGATCTGGCCGCTGCGAACCTGATCCCACAACGGCTGTCGCCGGTTCGGGTCCGTGATGTCGTGCACCCAGCCGATGTCGGATCGGTTGACGCCGCGTTCGACGAGGAGGTCGGTGAGCGTCGAATACACCGACGGTGACCCGTCCGCGTTCGGGACACCGGCATCGCAGAATACGACCTGGCCGGCGCCGGGCCGATCCGAGTCGGGATAGGTCCAGGTACTGGTGCGTCGGTGGATCTCGGTGATCTGATCGGCAACGATGTCCAGCTTTTCGTTGGGTTCGCGCCAGTTGAACGCCAGGTCGGGGTAGCTGCGGGTCCGGTACTTGTTGCATGTGTCGGCCGAGACCGTCGCCGGGTACAGCGCCGCGGCCCGGGCGGTACCGAGGATCGCGATGACCGGGTCGATCTGTCCGTCGTCGAGCGCGATGTGGGCGCCATTGGCGCGCTCGGCGCACCACTCGGCCACGCTCTGTTGTTGAGGTGTGGGTTCGGCGACGTGCACCTTGGCTTTGCCGCCCTCGATGTCGGGCAGCGCGAAGCCGAGCGAGTCGGTGGTGCGGACGTCCGCGAACGAGCGGAACATGCGGGCCAGGTCTGGGAAGTTCTTGTATTCGCCGAGCCGCGTGACGACGCGCAGCTTGCCTCCGGCGTCGTGTTCGACGGTTTCGACGGGTGCGAGGAAGTTGGCGGCCATCGCGTCGAAGTGTTCGAGCCCGGCTTCTTCGAGGGCGTGCGGCGCGACGAGTCGCGCCGCGACCCACATCTCTGCTGGGGAATTGGTGATCGGTGTCGCCGTGGCCATCACGACCGCTCCGTCGCCGTGGCGGGAGCGGATGAAGTCGGTGCGGGCCAGGATCGCTTCCGCTCGCTGTGATCCGTCCGGCATCGGCAGCCCTTGGCGTTGGGTGTTCAGTCGAATGTTCTTCGCCAGGTGTGCCTCGTCAACGACGAGCATTCCGACGCCCATCCGATCGAAGTAGGTGACGGCCGGGTCTTCGACGGCGGTCTTGAGTTCGGCGAGTCGGGCGCGCTCCTTCTCAAGTTGGCGCGCCCACCGCTTCGCCGCGGATCGCGACAGCGTTTCTGACGGGTCGAACGACTCGAAGTCGGCGAGGCGTCGAGTCAGTACGTCGCGTTCGACGTCGGGTGACAGCGGGATCGTCTTGAGGTGGTTGTGGGAACAGATCGCGGCGTCGAAGTCGCCGGTCGCGAGGCGGGCTGCGAACTCGCGCACGGCGTCCTTCTGTGTCGCTCCGTGCGGGGTCAACACCCGTGCCGCCGGATACAACTTGAGGTAGTCGCGCGCGAACTGTTCGACCATGTTGCCTGGCACCGCAAACAGTGCGGTCCCGTCGATCCGCCCGGTGCGGCGGGTTTCTTGGGCGGCGATGATCATCGCTGCGGTCTTGCCCGCTCCGACGCCATGCGCCATCAGCACCCCTCGGTCGGCCGAGGCGAGGATGCGCCACACCACATCTTTCTGATGGGGTCGCGGCGTGAAGTCCGCTGCCAGGCCGGGCAGGGTGAGATGTGAGCCGTCCCACTGCTCGGCTCGGTACCGGTTGAACAACTTGTTGTAACGACCCGCCAGGCGGGTTGCGCGGTCTGGGTCGGCCCAGCACCACACTTGGAGTGCTTCGGTCAGGTTGTCCCGACACAGCTGTTCCGCGGCGGTCGCTTCGGGGTCGATCACCGAGATCTCACGGTCACCCGACTCGACCTTGGTGTGGATGGTGACCGGTTTTGCGTTGCATGCCCGGATCACCTGTTCGGCCATGGTGTGCCGGTCGGTGCGGAACCTGGCCGGGCCAGCGGGCGCCCATCCGTCGAAGGACCATAGACCGGTCGGTGGGTGATATTTGACGGTCACCGATCCGCCGTCGTGTTCGGCGATGAA
>CAXBAZ010000807.1:0-2285 GCA_963973395.1 uncultured Acidimicrobiaceae bacterium | reverse complement strand
GGTGCTGGGGTCTCCCCTGGGCCGGTTCGGCCTGCAGCGACCGGGGCTGCTCGATCGGATGCTCACGACGCAGACCGATGCGATCGTCGACCCGCGTGTGTACAGCGACGTGATCGCACAGCCGGGGCGGGCGCGTGCGAGCGAGTTGCTGTACCGAACCTTCCTGGTCAGCGAGGCACCCCGGCTCCGCCGCTATCGCGACGAGTTCCTCGACGTGCCGACCGTGCTGGCCGTCGGCGACCGCGATCCGGTGATCCGGCCGTCGATGCTCGACGGGTTCGAGGACCACGCCGACGCGATGACGCTGGAGATCATCCGAGGTGCCGGCCACTTCCTTCCCGAGGAAGCACCCGTCGAGCTGGCCGCGTTGGCGATGAAGCTGTTCGTGCCGTGCACGACGAACACGCCGCAACCGCCGCCGGACGAGTCGGTCACTCGGGATGAGCGGCCGCGCGGTCGCCGTCGAGGGTTGTCGGCGAGGCATGGCGGGTAGCTGACGAGGATGAACCGCGACCCGATCGACCCCGAGCGCCCCGGCGAGCAGCGGAACGAGCGCCATGACGACGACAACCACGACGACCACGACCACCACGACCTGGCGGATTCGGAACGTGAGGCGATCCACGACGCCACGGAAGACGTGGCGCCGGGCGTGATCAAGGACGGCCACGGCGAGATCCAGCCCGATCCGTACCCGGACCGTCCCGACGACAGCGAGGACGACGATCTCCACCGTGAAGTGATCGAGAGGCACCGCGCCGACGCCCACAACATCGAAGAGCACCGGACGAGCGCCGCCAACGAGACGCTCGGCACGGTCGTCGACCACGAGTCCGACGCCGACACCGACACCGACCACACTGGCGGTTGAGGGCAGCTGATCGGCTCGGGCGGCGAGCATCAGATCGGGGACCGACATGGCGTCGAGCACCGACCGGTTTGCACTGTATGAGATGATGAGGGATGCGTGGGGCGAGCCGCTCGCCACCGCCTTCATCGAGACGATGCCACCTACGGCCAGCAGCGACATCGCCACCAAGCAGGACGTCGAGAACCTCGGGGTCCACCTGCGCGGCGAGATGGCCGAACTGCGTGGCGAACTCCGTGGGGAGATGGCGGCCCTGCGAGGCGAGTTCCGGGCGTCATCACGCCACACGATCGTCACCATCATTGCGGCCGCCGCATCGATCTGGCTGAGCTTCTACCTCCCCACTGTCCTCTGACGAAGCAGCCACGCTGATGGCACCTCCTCCACCGGTCACACCGCGCCCGGTCCCTGGCGCGGGACCGGACGCGCCATGACGACTCGGGACCGAGCGTCGGGTCGTTGCTAGACGACTCGGCGCATGATGAACCGCTCACTGGCGCCGGCCACGTAGACCTTGCTGGCGCGATCGTCCAGGAGCTCGATCCAGTCAGCGTCGGCCGAAATGGCCTCGTTGCCCGCCTGCAGCTGACCGATCGAATCGGCCAGCACGATGAACACCACTTGACCGTACGGTCCGGTCATCGATGCACCGAACGACGAGGGCGACCCGGTGATCGACTTGATCTTCTGGGCGATCTCCACCCCGAGCCCGATGCCGGCCGCGGTCATCCCGGGCGCCAGCTGAGTGAGGGTGATCGACGCGTACTGCGCGCTCTCGAAACCGTCAGGATCGACGTGGATCAACTGGCCGAGCGCATCATTGGCTCCGTTGCCATCGCCGAAGCGCTGGCCCTCCTCGAGGAGCTCGAGATAGCTGCCGTCGGCGATCAGCTTCTCCTCCAACTTCGTGAGGTCCTCGATCTGTTCGACCACGGTGCTCCACGAGATCATCCCGAGTTCCGGCGAGAGCACGCGGCGCCACAACTTGAACTGAGGCCCGCCGACGGCGTTGACCTTCTCGGTCATCTTGACCGCCCAGGCCATCGAGTCGAGCAGACTTCCGGGCGCAAGTTTCGTGGCGCGGGTGAACATGTACGGCATGGCGGTTCTCCTTCTCCAGGCCCGACGTTTCGGGCTCCCTGGGGTAGTGTGCGACACGATCTGTTACAGCTGCGCGTCAGGCAGTGCTCCCGGGATCGCAGCCGCTGCCAACCAGGCCTGCGCCAGCACGATCGCGTCGGCGATCGAGACGGATGGACCCGACGATGGCGCACTCTCGTCGGGTGGTCGACCTGCGGTGCGTCGACGCCGTTCGCCATCGACCGCCATCCGGAGCGTCGCTGCCAACGACCGGTCGCCGGTGATCTCAGCGACCTGTTCGAGCGCATCGACCGTGGCCAGAACGAGCCGGTCGGCC
>CAXBAZ010000806.1:0-2287 GCA_963973395.1 uncultured Acidimicrobiaceae bacterium | reverse complement strand
TCGAAGAGCTCGAGCACGACGGAACGACCGTGTTGCTCACCACCCAGTACCTCGACGAGGCCGACCGTCTCGCCGAGCGGATCATCGTGATCGACACCGGCACCGTCATCGCCAACGGCACCGCCGACGAGCTGAAGGATCGCATCGGCGGCGACCGCCTGAGCGTGTCGATCGCGCGAGCCGAGAACCGCGAGAGTGCACTCGCCACACTCACCCCGCTGTGCACCGGGCACATCGACGTCAGCGCCGACGGGCGTTCGTTCTCGGCCCCGATCCGATCCGGTGACCGCGTCGTGCCGGGCGTGATCCGTGCCCTCGACGATGCCGGCGTCGACGTGCTCGACGTCGAGGTCCGGCGACCGACGCTCGACGACGTGTTCCTCACGCTCACCGGGCGAGCTACCAGCGACGAGCTCGAGGAGGTGGCGTCGTGAACGCCGTCGAGATGACCCTCCGCGACTCGTGGGTCGAAGCCGAACGTCACCTGCGGATCATCCCGCGCAACATCGAACTGCTGATCTTCGCCACCATCCAGCCGATCATGTTCGTCGTGCTGTTCGTGTACGTGTTCGGTGGCGCGATCCAGGTCGACGGGTTCGACAACTACGACCAGTTCCTGATCCCCGGCATCTTCAGCCAGTCGCTCGTGTTCGGCTCGGCGTTCACCGGCATCGGCCTCGCCGAGGATCTCAGCAAGGGACTCGTCGACCGGCTCCGATCGCTCCCCATGTCGCGGGCGGCTGTGCTGATCGGGCGCACGGTGAGCGATCTGGTGCGGAACCTCCTCACCTTCTCCGTGATGCTGGCCGTGTCGTTCTGGCCGATCGGCTTCCGGTTCGAGGGTTCATTGTTCGAAGCGGTGCTGGCCACGTTGCTGCTGCTGCTCTTCAGCTATGCACTGAGCTGGGTGCAGGCGCTCATGGGTCTGTCGGTCGGCTCGGTCGAGGCCGCGAACTCCGCCGGGTTCATCTGGATGTTCCCGATGACGTTCGTGTCGTCGGCGTTCGTCGATCCGGCGTCCATGCCCGGCTGGCTCCAACCGATCGCCGATGCGAACCCGTTCACGATCGTCACCAACGCCGCACGGGCGCTGTACAACGGCAATCCGGTCGGCAACGACGCGCTGTGGTCGATCCTGTGGTCGGTCGGCATCATCGTCGTCTTCGCAGGGCTGAGCATCCGGAAGTTCAACAGCTCGACGGTCGCCTGACGGCACCGCCGGGGCACGACGGTCGCCCGCGGAACATCCCCGCCCGCCGGTCGGTACCGTTGGCGCGGTGCTTCGACAGGTGTTGCTGGCCGTGGGCGGCGCAGCGATCCTGATCGGCGCGTCCGCAATGGCTCCGGCGGCCACTGCGTCGAGCTCTCCCACGTCCAGCACTCCGACGGCGACCGTTCGCTGGCACGCCGGCGACGACGCGCCGTCGATCGGTCTGATCGGCGACTCCACCCTGTCCGGGGTGCGATGGGTCGACGAATACGGCGACCTCCGCCGGTTCAACTTCGTGTTCGACGCCGAATCCTGCCGTCGCACGCTGGAATCGTCGTGTTGGAGCCGTGAGCAGTACCGACCGCGCAACGCCATCACCGCCCTCGAGGACCATGCGGGCGAGTGGGGCGACGTGCTCGTGATGATGACCGGCTACAACGACCCGGCCGGCGGGTTCGACGACGGCGTGGACGCGATCGTCGACGAAGCGCGTGAACAAGGCATCGACACGGTCGTGTGGTTGTCGCTGCGCACCAAGGGCGTCGACTACGAAGAACCACTCCACCTCGCCAACGGCAGCACCTACCGCGACGCCAACCGGTCGCTGTACGAGCTCGCCGCCGACTCCGGCGGATTCCTCCAGGTCGCCGACTGGGCGACGCACTCCGCCGAACACCCCGAGTGGTTCGAAGCCGACGGCGCCCACATCGCGCCCGAGGGGGTCGAGCCGCTCACCGACTTCATCGCCGCTCAGGTCGACGTGGTGCTCGGGGGTGGCACGGTGACGCCCGACCCGGCACCCTGGGAAGAGGTTCGGGAAGGCGACGACGGCGACCTCGTCGTCGAGGTGCAGGAAGCGCTCCTCGAAGCGGGTATCGACGACGTCGAGGTGGTAGACGGTGCGTTCGGCCCCCAGACCGGCGCCGCCGTCGCCGAGTTCCAGGCGGACGCCGGACTCCCCGAGACCGGCGCCGTCGACCATGCCACCGCCGTCGAGCTCGGCCTGAGCTCCGCGATCCCCGTACCCACGACCGCCGCGCCGACGACGACCGTCGCCATCAGCGCCTCGTCGACGAT
>CAXBAZ010000805.1:0-2289 GCA_963973395.1 uncultured Acidimicrobiaceae bacterium | reverse complement strand
GGCGGTTCTCGACGTGGTTCTTCGTCGCTGCGGCCGACGACTCACACGCCGACGAGCACATCCGGCCAGAGGCCGGTGAAGTGCTCGATCACCGATGGATCGCGCCGGCCAACGCGCTGCGGATGCAGGCCAGCGGCGAGGCTCTGGTCGCGCCGCCGACGTTCGTGACCCTCGAGCAACTCGTCCGCTATGGCGACGTCGCGTCGGCGCTCGCCGCAGCCGATCCCGTGCACTTCGCGACCGAGATCGCGTTCGCCCCTGACGGGTCGAGGATCTGTCTGTGGGAGGGCGACGCCGGATACGGCCTCGGCGACCCGATGGTGCAGGGACCACGTCGGCGGTTGGTCATGGATGAACACGCCGGCTGGCGGTACCTCGACCATTCATGAGATCCTGAGCTACCGGACCGATCGGGCGATCCTGCACTGGAGCGGGCGGCGCATGGGCGCCTCGCAGGTCGTCCGTCACGTCATCGCGATCGCCGGCGTCGGACTGCTGGCCGCCTCGATCGCCGCAACGTTCGCGGCGACGTCGACAGGTCGGTAGGAGTCGTCCGAGCGCAGTGTCGCAAGCCGCTGTGTCCGAACGGCCGCGGCTCGTCACTCGATCTCGGGCACCGCGCCGCGAGCGGCCCAGGCTCGGGCACTCACGTCGAACGGGCCGTCCGGAAGGCGCTCTCGACAGCACTCACGGAGTCGATCGACCTCGCGGTTCGCGAGCGCTGCGACATGTGCGCCGGCCGGACCGACGCCGAGCGTGTACGGCTTCCACCATTCGTCGAAGCTCGGGTGCCGGACCGTGATCGAGATCGGCTCGGTGAGGGTGTCGACGAGCCCGGCCGAGTCGAAGATGTCGTCGAGGTCACCACGGCGGGTGCCCGGCAGGGTGGCCTCTCCCCGGGAGGACGCATCGGTCTCGCGCACCGCGTCCCAGAACAAGGTGAGCGGGCCGCCGCCTTCGGCGTGGTCCCAGACGCATGCGGCCACCACACCGCCCGCGCGTGTGACCCTCCGCATCGCTCCGACCCCGACCACCGGATCGGGCATGAAATGTACGACCAGTTGGGCGAGCGACGCATCGAACTCGTCGTCGTCGAACGGCAGGTGTGCGGCGTCCACCTGTTCGACGGCGACACCGGGATGGCGATCGCGCATCGCAGCCACGAACGAGTCCGACGGATCGACGGCGACGACCTCGGCGCTCGTCGTCCGCCGGAGCAGTTCCGCGGTCAGCGTGCCGGTGCCACATCCGACGTCCAGTAGCCGGCGTGCCGACGAGATGTTCGCGAAGTCGACGAACACCGGCGCGAGCGGCTCCGAATAGCGACCCATGAACCGGTCGTAGGCGTCGGCGGTCACGGTGAAGCTCATCGCGAGGAGTCTCGCGCCGCGACGGCAGCGGGGTGGGCGAATTCCGTCCTCCTGCAGCCGACCACGAGCGGTCGGCGTGGCGCACGTCGCGCAGTGGGACGTGATGCAGTCAGTCGCCGTCGGCGCGGCTCACGAATGCGACGACCTCGTCGATCGGCACATCGTGGCGTTCGCCGGAGCGACGGTCCTTCCCCTCGACGAGGCCGTCGGTGATGCCGCGGCCGACGACGACGATCGTCGGCACGCCGATCAGTTCGGCGTCCTTGAAGCGCACGCCCGGCGACACGCCGTCACGATCGTCGAACAGCACGCGGAGCCCGGCGTTCTCCATGTCGGCGGCGAGCTCCTCGGCGGCGGGTCGCTGCGGTCCGCCCTCCTTGCCGGCGATCACGAGGTGAACGTCGGCGGGGGAGACCTCGCGCGGCCAGATCAGACCGATGTCGTCGTGGTTCGCCTCGGCCAACGCCGCGACGGCGCGTGACACGCCGATGCCGTACGAGCCCATCGTGGGTGTGACCCGCTGACCGGCTTCGTCCTGTACCTGGAGGCCGAGCGCGTCGGAGTACTTGCGGCCGAGCTGGAAGATGTGGCCCATCTCGATGCCGCGGGCGATCTCGACGGCGCCGCCGCAGTTCGGGCAGACGTCGCCGGCGCGCACCTCGGCGGCCTCGATCACCCCGTCGGCGGTGAAGTCGCGTCCGTATGTCAGGTCGATCACGTGCCGTCCCGGCTCGTTGGCGCCGGTCACCCAGCGGGTGCCCTCGACGATGCGCGGGTCGACCACGAACCGGATGCCCGATGCGCGGTCGGTGCCGAGCGCGCCCGGCCCGATGTACCCCTTGACCAGCGCCGGGTTGGTGGCGAAGTCGGCCTCGTCGAACGCTTGGACCTCGGCCGGCTCGACCTGGGCGCCGAGGCG
>CAXBAZ010000804.1:0-2293 GCA_963973395.1 uncultured Acidimicrobiaceae bacterium | reverse complement strand
TGACGATCACCCAGAACGACGTCCGCGCGATCCAGCTCGCGAAAGCCGCCTTGCGGGCGGGCATCGATCTGCTGCTCGAACACGCCGGGAACCCGGCGATCACCGACGTCCGGCTGGCCGGCGCGTTCGGGGCCCACATCGACCCGCTGCGGGCGATGGTGCTCGGTCTCGTTCCGGACTGCCCCCTGCCGGCGGTGCGGGCGGTCGGCAATGCCGCCGGTACCGGTGCCGTGCAAGCGCTGCTGTCGCGCGCACAGCGCGCCGAGATGGAACGGACCGCTCGCGACGTCGTCAAGATCGAGACCGCGATCGAACCCCGCTTCCAGGAGCTCTTCGTGGCGGCCATGGCGTTCCCGCACGCGTCGGCCGCGATGCCGAACGTGAGCGAGGTGGTGCGGCTCCCGGAACGGATCGAACACGGCGCCGCCGGAGCGCAGGGCCGTCGTCGACGGCGAGGAGGAACAGGCCGATGAGCGATGGGACGAGCGATGAGCGGAGCGATGAGATGAGCGGCGAGATGAGCGACGAGGCGAGTGGCCAGGCGGCACCGGCGGCCCGAGGGGGGCGCCGGGGAGGTGGTCGTGAGGCGCGTCGCACCTTGCGCGCTGGGGGTGTCACCGACGCGGCCGCGTTCCTGACCCGCACGATGCGCCCGTTCGAGCTCGTCTCGGACGAGGGCATGGAGCTGCTCGAGCACAACGCCGACACGATCCTCGAACAGGTGGGCATCGAGATCCGCGACTACCCATCGGCGATCCGGCGCTTCGCCGACGCGGGCGCGGACGTGAGCGGCACACGTGTGCGGTTCCCTCGCGGGATGTGCCGTCAGATCGTCCAGGCGTCGACGCCCGCGGTCTACACGCAGCACGGCCGCAACCCGGAACGCGACGTGCAGATCGGTGGTGACGCCACGGTGTTCGCGCCGAACTACGGGTCGCCGTTCGTCCACGATCTCGACCAGGGCCGGCGCTACGCCACGATCGCCGACTTCGAGAACTTCGTGAAGCTCACCTATCTGTCGCCCTACCTGCACCACAGTGGCGGCACGGTGTGCGAACCGGTCGACGTGCCCGTGAGCAAGCGTCACCTCGACATGGTGTACGCGCACCTGCGGTACAGCGACAAGCCGTTCATGGGGTCGGTCACCGCCGGCGAGCGGGCGAGCGACTCGGTCGAGATGGCCCGGATCGCGTTCGGCGGTGACCTCGGTGACCGCACGGTGATGACGAGCCTGATCAACGCGTCGTCGCCGTTGGTGTGGGACGGCTCGATGCTCGAGGCGGCCGAGGTCTACGCGACGGCGAACCAAGCCTCGGTCATCACGCCGTTCATCCTGGCCGGCGCCATGGCGCCGGCCACCTCCGCCGGTGTGGCCGCCCAGACGCTGGCGGAGGCGTTGGCGGGCATCACGTTCACGCAGCTCGTCCGCCCGGGTTCCCCGGTCGTGCTCGGCTCGTTCGCCAGCTCGATGTCGATGCAGTCGGGCGCACCCACGTTCGGTACGCCCGAGCCGGCGGTCGTGCTGTACACGGTGGCGCAGCTCGCCCGCCGGCTCGGTGTCCCGTTCCGTTCCGGCGGATCGCTGTGTGCGTCCAAGTTGCCCGACGCACAGGCCGCGTACGAATCGGCGTCGACCCTGCTGCCCACCGTCATGGGCGGCGTCAACTTCGTGCTCCACGCAGCGGGCTGGCTGGAGGGCGGCCTGGCGATCGGCTACGAGAAGTTCGTGCTCGACTGCGGTCAGCTCGGGGGCATGGCGACGTTCGTGAAGGGCCTCGACCTGACGCCGAACGGGCAGGCGATCGACGCGATCCTCGACCACGAACCCGGTCAACACTTCCTGGGCACCGCCCACACGCTGGCCAACTTCGAGACCGCGTTCTACCGCTCGACCACCGCCGACAACAACAGCTTCGAACAGTGGTCGGAGGAGGGTGGGCTCGACGCCGCGCAGCGCGCCAACGCCGTGTGGAAGGAACTGCTCGCGTCGTACGTCGCGCCGGAGATCGACGACGCCGTCGACGAAGAGCTGCGCGAGTTCGTCGCCCGCCGCAAGGCCGACCTGCCGGACACCTTCGAGTGAATCGAGACGACCAGTGCTGACCATGCTGAAGAAGCTCCTTCCGTTCGACCTCGGTGCGACGGTCGACCCGCTCGACGCCACCGGCGTGGTCGAGGCGGTCGAGGCGGCCGATCCTGCACTGCGCGACGCGATGCGCGAGCTCGTGGAGCACCTCCACTACGAGATCGTGCCGATGACGTCGATCGACGAGGCGATCGAGTCGCTCCCGGC
>CAXBAZ010000803.1:0-2294 GCA_963973395.1 uncultured Acidimicrobiaceae bacterium | reverse complement strand
CGGTCCGGTCGTTCCAGGAGCGTGTTCGTCAGGTGCTCCAGCCCGGCGACGAGCTGGTCAAGATGATCGGCGATGCCGTGATGTTGAAGTTCTGCTCACCATTGCGTGCGGTCATCTCGCTCAGCGAACTCGTTCACAACGAGATGTCGCGAGTTGGCTGCGTGCTGCTGCCTCGGACTGGCGCCCATCACGGCACTGCGGTCGCGTTGGACGGCGACTACTACGGAGCGGCCGTGAACCTTGCTGCGCGAGTTGCGGGCGAAGCGTCCGCCGGGCAACTGCTCGTCACTCAACAGATCGCCGAGGCGGCAACGGACATCGGTGCAACGATTACGCACGTCGGCTATCGGTCGCTGCGCAATGTCACGAGGCCGGTCGACATCTTCGACATTCGGGTCTGCGACGCGCCGACCGCCGTGGACCCGGTGTGCCATATGCGGGTGCCGGCCGACGACAACAGTCCTGTGCTGAGTTGGCGGGGCCGGGAGGTGCGCTTCTGTGGGCTGCCGTGTCGCTCGCTTTGCGACCAAGCCAGAGCGGTATGTGACCGCTGTCTGAGGTTCTGGGTTCCTCTATTCGAGTTCGTCGATCCGCGGCCTGCTCTGGTCGACGAGAACCACAAGCTTCTGGGTAGCCCTCGTCGTGGCGATGTATAGGCCTTCGTATCCTGAGCGCTCGAGGATCGAATGTGGGTCGACGACGACGATGGTGTCGAACTCGAGTCCTTTCGCCTCGGCTGCGTTAGTGAGCCCGATCCAGTTGGGGGGAAGGTCGGGTGAGGGGACGCCAATCACTGCGCCCGTACCGATCTCGCTTGCGGGTGACGCGAGGATGGTCGCGAGTTCCCGATGGAGATGCTGCGCCGGCACACGAACAACGTGCGGGTCGTGTCCGCTCGAGCGCACGGAACTCGGGTGGTTGCCCTGAGCGTCGGTGCGCTGCAGGATCGCTCGGGCGATCGGGTCGATCTCGGCCGGTGACCGATAGTTGATCGTGAGCTCGTAGAGGAGGGTCGAGCTCCCGAAGTGCGGCGTCAGCGCCCCTTCCCAGTCCTTGGCCCCGGCTGGCGTCGTCCGTTGCGCAAGGTCGCCGAGGATCGTGACGGAGGTTCGTGACCGGCGCGCAACTGCTCTCCACTGCATCGCGGACAGGTCTTGTGCCTCGTCGACGATGACGTGCCCGTACTTCCAGTGTCGTTCGTTCTGGGAGCTGTCGATCCGTTGGTCGGGTCCGTCGAGTCGTTCGATCAACTGATCGACGTCGAGAAGGTTGGTGTCGCTCATGGCGTCGAGGGTGCGCTGGGCGAGCAGCCGCCGACGGATCTGGTCGCTGCCGGCGGTCTTCCGTTGCGAGTGGGTCGTCGCCTGGCCGAGCCAATGTTGTGCTTCGTCGAGGAGTGCAACGTCTTCCACGGTCCAGTCGGCTCGCGGTTCGCGGAGCAGTTTCGTCGCGACGGGTTCGCCGAGCGTCGCGACGGCGGACCGTTCGTGTACGACCGGGTCGGTGAAGATCGAGTCGATGAGGCGTTCGGGTGTCAGCGTCGGCCAGAGGGCGTCGATCACGAGCCCGAGTTCCTGTGATGTGTCGAGGATGTGCGCTGCGTCATCCTCCGTGTCGCTCGCGCCGGTCATCTGTTCGGCGAGTTGACGCCGAAGTGCATGTGCGAATTTGCCTCGAGCTTCGTTGTGCGGAAGCCCGGATCTGCGTGCAACTCGACGAGCGGTAAGCACGACTTTGCGTGTGATGATCACCTCGCCGCTCTGAACGGTGATGGGGTGGTTCGAGGCGGGGACTCGCTGGAAGGCGGCGATCGCCCGGGTGATCACCTCGACCATTGCCTCGTCGCCTTTGACGAACGCTACGTCGGGGCTGTCGCGAACGGTTGTCGAGACTCCGGAGTGGAGCGAGCCGACGGTCGTGAGCCGTGCGTCTTCGCCGAGATTTGGGATGACGTTGCGGACGTAGTCGAGAAAGCGAGTGTTCGGACCGATGAGGAGCACCCCGCCAGGGCCGATCTCGCCGCGATGGCTGTAAAGCAGGTATGCGGCTCGGTGGAGACCTACTGCTGTCTTGCCGGTTCCGGGTCCGCCCTGCACGATGGCGACCTGGTGGAGCGGGGCTCGGATGATCCTGTCCTGTTCGGACTGGATCGTGGAGACGATGTCGGACATGTGACTGCTGCGCGGGGCTTCGATAGCGGCGATCAGTGCGGCCTCTCCGACGAGGCCGGCCGTCTGCCCGGGGTGGGCATCGAAGGTCTGATCGTTCAGCGCGATGACTCGTCGCTCTCGGAC
>CAXBAZ010000802.1:0-2298 GCA_963973395.1 uncultured Acidimicrobiaceae bacterium | reverse complement strand
CGACTCGTGGGCCGGTTCGTTGTCGGTGGTCGACTACGACCGCTTCGTGTTCCCGCACTCGCAGCGCGTGTTCACCGAACTGGCCGATCGTCACCCCGGCGTGGTCGGCATCCACTTCGGGATCGGCTGCGACCATCTGCTCGAGCGCATGCACGCCGCCGGCCCCGGAGTGATCGGACTCGACTGGCGCACGCCGATCAGCGACGCGCGGGCCCGGCTCGGCGCCGACACGGTCGTGCAGGGCAACCTCGATCCATCGCTCGTGCTGGCCGGTACCACTCCCGCCCTCGAGGGAGCCCGGCTGGTGCTCGACGACAACGACGGCCACCCCGGCCACATCTTCAACCTCGGCCACGGCGTCGACAAGGACACCGACCCCGACGTGCTGCAAGCCGTCGTCGAGTTCGTGCACGGGGCGACGGCGACATGAGCGCCGATCGGGTCGCGGTCGTGTTGATGGCGTACGGCACACCACGTTCGCCCGACGAGATCCTCCCGTACTACACCGACATCCGGCGCGGCAGGCCGCCGACCGACGAGGCACTCGCCGACCTGACCCGCCGATACGAAGCGATCGGGGGCGTGTCGCCGCTCGCCTCGCTGACCGAGGCCCAGCGTGACGCGATCCAGATCGCGCTCGACGCCATCGAACCCGACCGGTACGAGGTCGTCCTCGGCCTGAAGCACGCCGACCCGAAGGTCGAGGCCGCGGTCGACGAGGTCGCAGCCGGGGGGTACTCCAAGATCGTCGGGGCGGTGCTGGCGCCGCACTACTCCGCGTACTCGATCGGCCAGTACCTCGGGCGCGTCCGTGAGGCCGCCGAGCCGCACGGCATCGAGGTCGCGGGGGTCGAATCGTGGGCGACCGAACCGGCGTTCCTCGATTTCGTCACCGACGATCTGGGTGTCCGGCTCGGCGACATGCCGCCGCGAACCATGGTGTTGTTCACCGCCCACTCCCTGCCCGAGCGCATCGTGCTCGGCGGCGACCCCTACATGGACGAGCTCCGCTCCACGGCCGAGGCCGTCGCCGAGCGACTCGGCCTGATCGAGGGTGCCGACTGGCAGATCGCCTGGCAGAGCGCCGGACGGACACCCGAGCCCTGGATCGGCCCCGACATCCTCGAGGTCATCGACGAACTCGGCGCCGACGACGACATCGACGGAGTCATCGTCTCGTCGGTCGGCTTCGTCGCCGATCATCTCGAGGTGCTCTACGACCTCGACATCGAGGCCAAGGAGCGTGCCGACCGCGTCGGCCTGGCGTTCGACCGCACGGCGAGCGTCAACGACGCCCCCTCCGTGATGGCAGCCCTCGCCCACCGGATCCATCTCGCCGCCCGCTGATGAGAGACCGCCGGGTGCTGGTCGTCGGCGGTGGCATCTCCGGCCTGTCGGCCGCCGTGTCGCTCCTCGACCAACCGGGTGTCGGCGTCGAACTCTGGGAGGCCGGTGACCGCCTCGGCGGCAAGATCGCGACCTCGCGATTCGCGGGTCTCGACCACATCGACGAGGGCGCCGATGCGTACCTGACCCGAGTGCCGGCGGCCGTCGCGTTCGCGGCCCGGCTCGGGGTGACCGACCTGACCTCGCCCACCGCGGCCTCGGCGGCCGTGTGGCACGGCCGACTGCACCCGATCCCCGGCGGTGTCGTGCTCGGGATGCCCGCCGCCATCCGACCCTTCGCGACGACGTCGCTGCTCAGCTGGCGCGGCAAGGCACGCGCCGCGGTCGAGCCGCTGCTCCCCCGCCGCGATCACGGCGACTCGCTCGGGGCCTTGATGCGCCACCGCTTCGGCGACGAGGTGCACGAGCGACTCGTCGATGCGCTCGTCGGCAGCATCTATGCCACCGACACCGACCGATCGAGCCTGGCGGCCGTGCCGCAGCTGGCTGGGCTCGCCGCCCGGCACCGCAGCCTGCTGATCGGTGGCCGCGCCACACGTGCTGCGGCACCGCCGGCTGCCGGTCCGATCTTCGCCACGCCCAGCGCCGGGATGGCCGCCCTCGTCTCGGCCGCCGCCGACGACATCCGCCGCCGCGGCGGCGTGATCCACACCCGCCGCGACGGCGGGTGGTCGATCGACGACGAGCCGTTCGACGCCGTGGTGATCGCATCCCCGGCCGCGAGCGCGGCCCGATTGCTCGAACCGGTGGCTCCCGTTGCAGCAGCCCGTCTGGGCGACGTCGAATTCGCCGACGTCATCATGGTGCGACTCTCGATCCCGAACGACGAGTGGCCGAAACGGTTGCACGGCCGCAGCGGCTATCTGGTGCCCAAGCCCGACCAGCGCCTCG
>CAXBAZ010000801.1:0-2300 GCA_963973395.1 uncultured Acidimicrobiaceae bacterium | reverse complement strand
ATCGACGATGAACCGCGACGAGATGCGACGCGGCATCGAGCTCGCCGCGCAGGCGGGGGCCGACTTCGGTCCCGACGGCGACGACGGTGAGACGTTCGACCCGGACGGCCCGATGGACGACGGCAACCCGATGGGCACACCCGAAGCGGAGATCACGCTCGGCATCGATGTCACCGCGTTCATCACCGAGAAGAGGGCCGCACTGACGGCCCATCGCAGCCAGGTGTCCGACCAGAGCTTCTTCCTCCAGATGCCGCCCGACATGTTCGCCCACGCGTTCGGGCGCGAGTGGTTCATCGAGCACGACCGGTCGCCGGAACCCGGTGGACCGCGCATCGGCTGGCTGTTCGACTGAACACGGTCCTCCCGGCTGCCGGTGCTCCACGGATGCGCGCATTTCGTGGCATCGTCCACCACAATGTCTGACATGCCGACCTCCCCCCGCGTGCGCGCCGCGGCACTGATCGTCCTGTCGTCGGTCGTCGTCGCGTGCACGGCCGGCGACGACGACGCGAGCACGTCGACGGTGCCGGTGCCGACGTTCGACACCAGCACGACGGGCGCGTCGTCCACGACCGCATCGTCGACCACGTCGTCGACAGCGTCGTCGCCCACATCGTCGACCACGGCATCGACGACGTCGTCGACCGAACCCGAGGCCGAGACCACGGCGCCGACGACGGTCGCGACCACCGTGGCGACCACGTTGCCGCCGACCACCACGACCGAGCCGGTCGCGGTACAGGAACTGCTCCTGCGGGGCGACGGGATCGGTTCGGCGCGGTTCGGCGCGGCGCCCGAGGGCGTCATCGACTACGTCACGTCGATCCTCGGTGGCAACACCGGCGACACCGGGTGGGTCGATCCGCTGACGTTCGCGGTGTGTGACGGCACGGTCGCGCGTCGGGTCGACTGGGGTGTGCTGTCGCTCCTGTTCAGCGATCTCTCCGACGTGGCCGACGGTCGTCGCCACTTCATGGGGTACGAGTACGGGCGCGTCGGGCAGGTCGGCGACGATCCCGTCGGCCTGCGAACGGCGGGGGGTACGACGTTGGGCAGCCGTGTGGTCGACCTGCTCGCCGATTTCCCGGACGCCGCGGTCAACCCCGGCGAAGCCGACATCGACATCCCGCCGAACTTCTACGTGAGCAACAACTTCTACGGACTCCTCACCGGCGTCGATCCCGAGGACGTCGTCACCGTGATCTTCGGTGGCTACGGCTGCGGCGCCTAGCCGACGCAGATGAGCGGTCTCCACGACGCCCACGACGTCAACGCCTGGCTGCTGATCGGGCTGAACGCCGCCGCCGGTGCCTGGTGCCTGGCCGGGTACCGGTTCTCGGCGGTCCGCGGTCGTGCGCTGTGGATCTTCGTCATCGTCGCCCAACTGACCGTGTTCTCACAGGCCGTGATCGGAGCGCTGCTCGCCGATCGTGACGGCGTCGAGCTCGACGACATGCACGCCCTGTACGGCTTCTCGGCGATCATCGCCGTCGGCATCATGTACAGCTATCGCACGAGCCCGTTCCTGAAGGGCAAGGAACTGCTGCTGTACGGCGCCGGGAGCCTGTTCGTGATGGGTCTCGGGCTGCGGAACCTGGTGCTCTGACGCCGTCTGGCGATCAGTCGAGTTGGGCTTCGAGCGTGTCGACGGCCATCTGGAGTTGTGCCGGGAGCTTCTCGCCGAACTGGGCGTAGTGCTCACGGATCTGCGGGATCGCAGCCTGCCAACCTTCGCGGTCGACCGTCAGGAGCGTGGCCAGATCGTCGGGATCGATGTCGAGGCCGTCGGTGTCGAGTGCGCCCACCGACGGGAGTCGGCCGATCGGGGTGTCGACGACGTCGCTGCCGCCGTCGACCCGCTCGAACACCCACTTCAACACCCGGCTGTTCTCGCCGAATCCGGGCCAGAGGAATCGTCCGTCGTCGTCCCGGCGGAACCAGTTGACGAAGAAGATCTTCGGCAGGTTGTTCGGGTCGGTCGCCTTGCCCATCGTCAGCCAGTGGGCGAAGTAGTCGGCGTAGTGGTAGCCGCAGAACGGCAGCATCGCCATCGGGTCGAACCGCAGCTCGCCCTTCGTGCCCTCGGCCGCCGCGGTCTTCTCGGAGGCCATGATCGAGCCGAGGAACACCCCGTGCTCCCAGTCGAACGCCTCGGTCACGAGCGGCACCGTGGTCCGCCGTCGGCCGCCGAACAGGATCGCCGAGATCGGGACGCCCTTCGGGTCCTCCCACTCGGCACCGATCGACGGGCACTGCGCGGCCGGAGCGGTGAAGCGGGCGTTGGGGTGGGCTGCCGG
>CAXBAZ010000800.1:0-2301 GCA_963973395.1 uncultured Acidimicrobiaceae bacterium | reverse complement strand
CGACGACGCCGACGGCGTCGTGTGGCGCGTCGAACACGACGTGCTCGGGCGTGAGACGCGGGTCGTCACCCGCTACGGAGGAACCTACGACGGACAGCACGGCGCTTCGATCACCGACGACTATCGGGGTGAGCTCGGGGTCTCGACGACCGACCCAGGGTGTGCATGGGCCCGGGGATCATCGACCTTCGAGATCCGCTGGCCCGAGGTGACGGCACGAACCGAGGCGAACCTGAGCGTCCGGTCGGACGGCGACCGGTTCGAGGTCGAGATCACCCTCGACGTGTTCGACGGCGCCGAGCTGCTCACCCGTCGCGAGTGGACCAGGTCACTGCCGCGCGCCTGATCGAACGCCGTCAGCCGACGGCGTGACACGCCACGTCGTGGGTCGCGTGCCGCACGAGCGCCGGGTCCTCCCCGATGCACCGGTCGATGATGCCGAGGCGCTCGGCCTCACCCGATGCCACCAGCGGACAGCGGGGATGGAAACGGCACCCGGTCGGGATGCGCGCCGGATCGGGTGTCTCCCCGGTCAGGATCTGCTGCTCCATCCGGTCCATCTCCGGCACGACCGACAGCAACGCCCTGGTGTACGGATGCTGCGGGTCGGCGAGGACCTCTTCGGCGTGTCCGAGCTCGACGATCCGCCCGAGGTACATCACCGCGATGCGGTCGGCGATGTTCCACGCCAGACCCAGGTCGTGGGTGACCGCGATGATCGACAGGCCGGCGTCGTCGACGAGCGACCGCATCAGCGCGAGGATCTCGCCGCGGATCGACGCGTCGAGGGAAGCGACCGGTTCGTCCGCGAGCAGCAGTACCGGGTCGAGTGCCATCGCGCCGGCGATCACGACGCGCTGACGTTGACCGCCGGAGATCTCGTGCGGGTACAGGCCCATGAACCGTTCGGGTGGCCGGAGTCCGGCGCGTGCGAGCGCTTCGGCGACACGTTCGGTCTCGTTGCCGCGATCGCGTCGGATGCGCAATCCTTCGGCGACGATCTCGAACACCGTCTGACGAGGATTGAGGGCGCCGGTCGGGTCCTGGAAGACCATCTGCACGTCGCGTCGCATTCGCTTCCGCCGTCGTGCCGACCCGTCGTCGTCGCCGAAGGTGACCGTGCCCGACGAGACCTGCTGCAGGCCCTGGATGGCCCGGATGAGCGTGGTCTTGCCCGAGCCGGACTCGCCGACCAGCGCCAGCACCTCGCCGGGCGCCACGTCGAGGGTGACCCCGTCGACCGCGCGGGCGTCGCCGAAGCGCACGTGGAGATCGTCGACCTGGACGACTCGTTCGGTCCGGGATCCGTCGCTCATCGCTGCGTCTCCTGGCGCTCGACCAGCAGGCACGCGACCACACGCTGATCGGCCGCCGGTCGGAGTTCGGGCGCTTCGACGGCACATCTCTCCTCGGCCCGTGGGCAGCGGGGGTGGAACGTGCAGCCGCTCGGCAGGTTCGCAGGGTCGGGCGGATCGCCGCCCAGACCGGACGGTCGCATCCGCGACGACGGATCGCCGATCGTCGGGAACGCAGCGGCGAGCGCGGTCGTGTACGGGTGGGTCGGGCGGGCGAACAGGTCGGCGCCGGGCCCCTGTTCGACGATCCGCCCGGCGTACATGACCGCCAGGTCGTCGCACACGTCGGTGAGCAGGGACAGATCGTGGGTGATGAACAGCATCGACAACCCCCGCTCGGCCCGCAGCGTCGCGAGGAGTGCCAACACCTGCGCCTGGACCATCACGTCGAGTGCCGTCGTGGGCTCGTCGGCGATCAACAGTTCGGGGTCGCAGGCCAACGCCATCGCGATGAGGACGCGCTGACGTTGACCGCCCGACAGTTGGTGCGGGTAGGCGTCGACGCGGTCGGCCGGCAGGCCGACCTGGGTGAGCAGCGTGCGTGCCCGTTCCTTCGCGGCCGACCGATCGGCGACCGTGCGGTGCAGCAGCATCGGCTCGGTGATCTGGCGGCCCACCCGTTGCACCGGATTGAGGGCGTGGAGCGCGCCCTGGAACACGATCGCACCGTGCACCCACCGCACGGCGCGCAGTGCACCCGGCTTCATCGTCAGCACGTCGGCACCGTCGAGCAGCACGGCACCGTCGACGCTGGTGCCCTGGGGGAGGAGCCGCAGGATCGCGTTGGCCATCGTCGACTTGCCGCATCCCGACTCGCCGGCCAGCCCGAGCGACTGCCCGCGTTCGACCACGAACGACACGCCTCGCACGGCGGGCACCTCGCCGGAGCCGGTCCGGTAGGTGACGTGCAGGTCGTCGACCTGCAGCAGTGGAGCGGTCATCGGCG
>CAXBAZ010000799.1:0-2306 GCA_963973395.1 uncultured Acidimicrobiaceae bacterium | reverse complement strand
CGACGCGCGGCGCTCCTCCGAGCGGCGGCCCGTCAAGTGGACTGGTGACCGCGTTCCGGGTGCGTCAGCGCAGCGCGGCGTCGATCAGTTCGAGGCTGCGCACGCGGTCGGCGACGTCGAACGTCGCCGCCGTGAGCATGAACTCGGACGCTCGCGTCCGTGTCTGCAGCGCGCGGAGACCCTCGGCGACACGCTCCGGCGAACCGATCAGCTGGTCGGTCGGCATCCGGCGGGCGGCGTCGGCATCGGGATGCTCAACGGCCGCGTCGGGCGACAGCAGCGGGTGGCGCCGGTTGGTGCGGATGCCGAGCCGCAGGATCCGACCGGGGAGCCCGATCCGTTCGGCCTCGACGTCGGTCTCCGCCGCCAGCGCCCCGACCCCGACGATCAGGTACGGCTCGTCGAGCACCGGCGACGGTGTGAAGTGGTCGCGGTAGAGCTGCGTGGCGGCGTCGGTCGCTCCGGTGTCGAAGTGGTGGGCGTACGCGAACGGTAGGCCGAGCATGCCGGCGAGCTGGGCGCTGAATCCCGACGACCCCAGGAGCGCGATCGTGGGCGACGACGTCAGCACCGGGGTGGCCCGGAACCGGGTCCACATCCCCGTCTCCCGCCGGCGGTCGCCGAGCATGCCCATGACCTCGATGAGGTCCTGTGGGAACTGCTCGACACTCTGCTGGGGCGCACGGCCGAACGCCGACGCGGTCATCGGATCGGTGCCTGGGGCCCGACCGATGCCGAGGTCGATGCGGCCGGGATGGAGCGACTCGAGCAGCCCGAACTGTTCGGCGATCGCGAGCGGCGCGTGGTTGGGCAGCATCACGCCGCCGGAACCGACACGGATGTGCTCGGTGCTCGCTGCGAGGTGAGCGATCAACACGCTCGGCGAGGTGCTGGCCACCGTGGCCATGTTGTGGTGCTCGGCGACCCAGAACCGCACGAAGCCGAGTCGGTCCGCGGCCCGGGCGAGCTCGGTCGTGTCGTGCAACGCCTCGCCGGAGGTGCCACCTTCACGGACGACGGACAGGTCGAGAACGGACAGGGGAATCACACGATCAACGCTACGGCGTGGTCGCAGGGACGCGACCGGGAGGTCGACCGGGTTGCAGGTGCTCGTCGCAGTCGCGGCCGGACCGGGCGGCAGTAGGGTTCGCCCCATGGCGATCCGAAAGGTCTGTGGCATCGAGACCGAGTACGGCATCGTCGTGCGCGGCGCCGACAACAACCCGGTCTCCGCGTCGTCGCTGCTCATCAACGCCTATGTGAACGCGACGTCGAAGAAGGTGGGTTGGGACTTCGAGGACGAGTCACCCGCCAACGACGCCCGCGGTTTCAACCTCGACGACGTGTTCCCACCCGAGGTCGAGTCGTCGCTGGTCAACGCCGTCCTGCCCAACGGTGCCCGCTACTACGTCGATCATGCCCATCCCGAGATCTCGCTCCCCGAGGTCACGAACGCGCTCGACGTCGTGCGCTGGGACCGTGCCGCCGACGAGATCATCAGGTCGTCGATGACCTACGCGAACGAGATCCTCGGTGACGGCGCCGAGATGGTGATCTACAAGAACAACTCCGACGGGAAGGGCAACAGCTACGGCTGCCACGAGAACTACCTGATGAACCGCGACACGCCGTTCGGCCGGATCGCCTCGCAGATCACGTCCCACTTCGTCACGCGCCAGGTCTTCTGCGGCGCCGGCAAGGTGGGGTGCGAGGAGCCGAATCGTCAGGCCGGCGACGTGCCGTACCAGTTGAGCCAGCGAGCCGACTTCTTCGAGGAGGAGATCGGGCTCGAGACCACGCTGAAGCGTCCGATCGTCAACACGCGCGATGAACCGCACTGCGACCCACAGAAGTACCGGCGGCTGCACGTGATCGTCGGCGACGCCAACCTCAGCGAGGTTGCCACCTACCTCAAGGTCGGCACGACGCTGATCGTGCTGGCGATGATCGAGGACGACCAACTGGGCGACGAACTGCTCCTCGCGAATCCGGTGTCGGCGATCCGTCAGGTCAGCCACGACCCGACCCTGCGGCGAGCGGTCATGCTGCGCAACGGCCGGCGAGCGACGGCCCTGGAGGTGCAGTGGGGTCTGCTCGAGCGAGCCCGCAAGTACGAGCAGACGCACGGCCTCGACTCGGTCGACGCCGACGTCGGCGCCGACGTGCTCGCGCGCTGGGAGGCGGTGCTCATCGGTCTCGAAACCGATCCGGCGTCGGTCGGCCACTGGGTCGACTGGGTCGCCAAGCGGCGGCTCGTCGACGGTTTCCGCGAGCGCCAGGCGCTGTCGGTTGACTCGCCGAAGCTG
>CAXBAZ010000798.1:0-2308 GCA_963973395.1 uncultured Acidimicrobiaceae bacterium | reverse complement strand
CGCCCCGGAGTTCGATCCACCCGTCGAACCGAAACGCGAGGGCCGTTTCGGTTCACCGTGGGCGATGCTGGCCGGAACCGGCATGCTCGTCGTGGCGTCGATCGCCGTGTCGGTGTGGGCCGGCGTGCTGTACGACGTGGCCGAACGTGCTGCCGACGACCTGCTCGAACCGACCGGCTACGTCGAGGCCGTACTGGAGGGGGCACCATGAGCGCCGTCCGCGTCTCCGGTGTGCTGCTGTGGTCGACCGTGTTGTGGGTCGCGCTCTGGCACGACCTCAGCGTCGCCAACGTGCTCGCCGGCCTGCTCGTCCTCGCCGTCGCGGGCGTCCCGCGCGTGCTGGCGAACGACGATGCAGAGCGCGTTCGGGTCAAGCCGCTGGCGTCGCTGTACTTCGTCGGATTCGTGTTCTACAAGCTCGTCGAGGCGAACCTGTACCTCGCGTGGGAGATCGTGACGCCCCACAACCGGATCAACGTCGGCGTCGTCGCGGTGCCGTTGCGCACCGAGTCGACCACGGCGGCCATGATCGTCGCGAACGTGATCACGCTGACGCCCGGCTCGATCACGATCGAGTCGCTCGGCTCGCCACCGACGCTGTACGTGAACGTGATGCACCTCCACGACGTCGAACGTGTGCGGCGCGATCTGCTGCACATCGAAGAACTCTCGGTGGCGGCGTTCGGGTCGGCGACCGCCCGCGAACAGCTGGCCGCCAAGGTGACGCCGTGATCGCCGTCGCCTACGTGCTGCTCGCGATCGCCGCCGCGCTGTTCATCGTGCGCATGTTGATCGGCCCCAACGTCGCTGATCGGGTCGTCGCCCTCGATGGGCTGATCGCGACGATCCTGGCCGGGGTCATGGTCAACGCTGCCTCGACCGATTCGGCGATCAGCCTCGACACCGTGCTCGTCGTCGCACTGCTCGGGTTCATCGGCACCGGAGTGTTGGCCCGCTACATCGAACAGCGGGGTGGCTGATGGACGTCGTCGCCGGCATCTTCCTGATCATCGGCGCAGGCTTCGTCACGCTGGCCGGAGTCGGTGTGATGCGGTTCCACGACACGTTCTCACGGATGCACGCTGCCGCGAAGGCGCCGGCGCTCGGTCTGCTGTGCATCGGCATCGGCACGGTGCTGTCGGTCCGTACGGTTCCGGCGACCGTCGTGGTGGTGCTCATCACGGTGCTGCAGTTGATCGCCGGCCCGGTCAGTGCACATCTGCTCGGTCGGTCCGTCTACCGCCGGGCCCGCCCCGATCTGCAAGGCCCCGACGAGCTGTTCGACATCGTCGCCGACGAAGACCGCACCTGAGCACACTCGATCTCGGCGCGCCCGTCGCGATCGTGGGGCCGGGACGCCCGGGATCGCGCCACGGTTGCCCGGATCAGCCCCGGCGGGCCTGTCGGGTTTGTGTGCCTGGGACACCCGAGTTCGCGACATGCGGGGTCGCCCGGTTCGGTTTCGGCGGGCGTGTCGGGGGCCTGGGGTGGGACGGCCAGGAACGCGACAGCGCGCGACCCGGGCCGGCCGGTCCGGTCAGACCTTCGGGGCGATCGCGTCGCCGGGGAGGTCACCGTCGGGGTGGAGCGCCGACTGGAACCGGCGCATGCCGGCGAGCCAACGATCGCGATCGGTCGCCTTGCGCTCCACGTACGTCGCGACCTCGGCGTGGGGAAGGACGAGGAACCGTTCGTCGCGGATCGCCTCCAGGCACAGTTGGGCGACGTCGGCCGGTTCGAGCACGCCGTCACCGCTCGCGACGCCGCCCTCCCACACGTCGCCGTCGTCACGGCGCTGATGGTCCGGGCTGTTGGTGATGATGTTGGTCCGGACGGCCTGGGGGCACAGCACCGACACGCGGATGCCCTGGTGGTGATGGGTGACAGCGAGCCACTCTCCGAGCGACACGGCGGCGGCCTTGGTGATCGAGTACGCCATCGATCCGATCTGCGTGAGCAGCCCTGCCGCCGAGGCGGTGTTCAGCAGGTAGCCCTCACCGCGGGCGATCATCGACGGCACCACGGCACGAGCGGCATAGATGTGTGCCAGACAGTGCACTTCCCACATGTTCTGGATCGACTCGTTCGGGTCTTCGAGGCCGGCCGAGGTGACGTAGCCGGCGTTGGAGACGAACAGGTCGATCGGTCCGTGGGCGTTCTGCGTGTCGTCGACGAGTCGCTGGATCGCGGCCTCGTCGCGCACGTCGATCTCGACGCCCGTGCCGCCGATCTCGCCGGCGACCCGGTCTGCCTCGGCGCCGTTCAGGTCGGCGACCACCACGTGGCGAGCTCCGGCGTCGTTCGCTGC
>CAXBAZ010000797.1:0-2309 GCA_963973395.1 uncultured Acidimicrobiaceae bacterium | reverse complement strand
GCCAGGGCGAACCCGAGGAACAGCTGTCCCCCGGTCGTGTCGTATGCGTCCAGGTACTCGCTGCGGCCGAACACGAGCAGCAGCACGACGAGGGTGCTCATGATGAGGGTCAGTGCCTGCACCTCGCGCCGGGTGGGAGCACGTTCGGCCTCGATCAACCGGCGTCGATCGACCTGCTGACGAGCCTGCTCGGCGAGCGCGGTCAGGACCGGCACGGTTCGGGCGCCCCGCCGGATCGCGATGGCGAGGCCCGCGGCGACGAGGTCGGCGAGCGGGTCGTCGAGGTCGTCGGCGAAACGGCGGAACACCACGTCGGGATCCTGACGACCGAGCCCGGCCGCGAGTCGGCGGATGTGGGGACGGATGATCGGCGGGCACGCCCCCACGGTCGAAGCGATCGCGCCGACCGGTTGCTCGCCTGCCATCAGCACGTCACGGACGTTCTCGATCCAGCTCGCGAGCGCGTCGAGCCGAGCGATCTCGACGTCGCCGGCACGATCGCGGCGCTGCCAACCTCGGATCGCCCAGAACGCACCGCTGCCGACGACGAGACCGGGAACGATCCATCCCGAGACGAGCAGCACGAGGAGCCCGACGCCGCACGCACCGACGAACCGCACGCCGAACGTGCGGACGTCTCCGGTGCTCATGCTGATCGTCGGCGCTTCGGTGGGCGGGAGAACGGCGATGGCGACACCGACCACGAACAGGAGCGAGAGTGCGATGGCGATCGACATCACCACGCCCCCGTCGGAGCGAACAGTCGTGCGTCGTACCCCGCGATTCTCAGGCGCTGCAGGTGGCGAGCCGACAGCGGCGCGAACTGCTCGAGTTGACCGCTCTCTCCGACGCCCCACACCTCGGTGGTCGCCAGACCGCCACCTTCGCCCAGACCACCGATCTCGATGATCGACGTGACGCGCCGAACCGGCGCGCCACCATCGCTGTGCTCGTTGCGCACAAGGTCGATGTGGATCACGAAGTCGACCGTCTGGGCGATCAGGCTCCACACCGCGAACTCGGGCAGGCTCGTGTCGGATTTGGACACGTAGTAGGCGAGCCGCTGGACGACGACGTCGGAGGTATGTGCGTGGATCGTCGCCAACGAGCCCCGCTTGCACATCGAGGCGACATCGAGCATGTCGAGCGCCTCGTCCTCCACGAGCTCACCGACGACGACGCGGTCGGGATTGAGGCGGCGGGTGAGCTCGACGAGCTGCCGCGTGGTGATCTCGCCCTCGCCCTCGGCGTTCGAATGCCGCGTGAACAGAGCCGGCGCGTCCGGATGCCGTGGATCATCCTCCAACCGGAGCTCGAGGAGGTTCTTCTCGACGGTGATGATGCGCTCCCGAGGTGACACGGCGCCGAGCAGTTCGGTGAGGAGCGTGGTCTTGCCGGCGCCGGGCGGACCGCTGACGAGCACGGTGAATCCGCACCGGATCATCGCTTCGAGCCTGGGCACGAGCCCGATCGGGAACAGGCCTCGCCGGGCCAGGCCGTCGAGACCTTCGTGACGCAGCACGAAGCGCCGGATCGCGATCCTCGGGTGGGTGGAGATCCCGTGCTCGGACCGACCACCGAGCACCATGACGACCCGAGAGCCGTCGTCGGCCTGGAACGTGAGCATCGGCGACTGTGTGTCGAGCCGGCCCTCGCCGGTGCCGTTCATGCGCCGGGCGAGTCGCTTCTGGTAGGCGGTCAGGTCGGCCGAGGAATCCCACAGCTGTCCGACGTCGACCTTGCGTCCGTCGCTGTAGGTCACCCAGGTCGACTGGTGGCCATTGACGTCGATCTCCTCGACCGACGGGTCGCGCATGTACGGCTCGAGGGGACCGGTGCCGGTCAACTCCGCCACCACCCGTGAGCGGATCTCGCGATCGGCTGGTTCGGCCAGCGGTGGCTCACCCCGGTGCATCCTGCTCTGGTTCAGAACCGCCAGTTCCTCACTGAGCCACACGCCGACCAACAGCTGTTGGCGTCGGGCGTCGGACGCGAGTGGAAGGTCGCCTGAGTTGTCGCCGTCCTGATGGTCGTGCTCGTCGACCTCGATCGCCTCGACCAGCCGGGCCGCCACCCGGTCGGTCACGAATCGGACGGTTGCTGCACGATCGGTGTCGACACCCGCCCCTGTCGTGCTCATCGGGCCGCCCTCCAGAGCCCACCGGCGGCGTCGCGCACCGAACGCTCGGCGACCGTCGCGAGATCTCGTGCGGCGCGAGCCAACGGCAGCCGAGCGAGTCGTCGTCCCGACACGCCGGTGCGGCCGCCGTACACCGCTGCGGTCAGTTCGTCGACCGGGAGCCCGACGA
>CAXBAZ010000796.1:0-2310 GCA_963973395.1 uncultured Acidimicrobiaceae bacterium | reverse complement strand
AGCGCTGTCGTTCGACGGTTCGTCGACGACGTGTTGAACCACGGACGCTTCGGCGCACTTGCCGAGATCATCCATCCGGACTACCGCTACGAGGGGCCAGACGGAGCCCAACTGCATGGGCTCGACGAGCTGCAGATACTGGTCGCCGGCTATCGCACCGGGTTCTCCGACTTCCACGTCGACATCACCTCGGAGCTCGCAGACGGCGACCTCGTTGCGATGGAGATGATGCTCACCGGCACCCACGACGGCGAGTTCGACGGCATCCCGGCGACGGGCGAACGTCTGAGCCTCCCGCTGGCCGTGTTCACGCGCGTCGAGGACGGCCGGATCATCGAGGACCGCGAGTTCTACGACATCGGCACCATGCTGGCCCAACTCGGCCTCGGTGGCGGACAGGCAGGTTGACGATGGACACGAGCGACGCTCCGCCGACGAGCCGGCGACGGCTCGCCCAGGTCGCGCTGATCGCACTGGGCGCGTCGGTCTGGCTCGCCGGGCTCGGCGCCGTCGGATTCATCAGCTCGCGGACCGACCCGGTCATGGGTGAGCCCGCCCAGAACCTCGCCTTCACCTACGTTTTGCTGATGCCGGCATTCCTCTGGCTCGGCGTCCACCTCCGGCGACGTCGCGACGAAGCGAGAACCGACACCGTCGATCTCGGACTCGATCGTCGTCGGTTCCTGGTCGACGGAGTGGTCGTGGCCGGTGCCACTGCGATCGGCGGGGCCGTCGCCCGCCCTCTGGTCTTCGCCGTTTCCGACTCGCCGAGGCCGACCTCCATGATCACCGACGAACACGGCACCACCGGTGGCCCTCGGGTCTTGGTGACCTACGAGAGCCAATACGGCTCGACGGCCGAGGTGGCCGCCGTCATCGGCCGGACGCTCGGCGAGGTCGGGCGCCGGGTCGACGTCCGCCACGTCGGCGATGTCGACACGGTCGTCGGGTACGACCTGGTCGTCGTCGGCGGTGCCATCCAGTACGACAACTGGATGCCCGGCGCAGCGGACTTCGTCCGGGCACACCGACGAGAGCTCGCCACCACGCCCGTTGCCTTCTTCTTCACCTGCCTCGCCCTGTCGAAGCCGGGTGGGAGCGCCACCCGCTCCGCAGATCAGTACGAGAAGAAGGTCCGAGCGATCGCGCCCGAGCTCGATCCGCTCGGCGTCGGACGATTCGCAGGCGTGCTCGACTACTCACGAATGACCCCGGTCACTCGCATCTTCGCTCGCATCCTGATGGCCTTGCGAGGAGCCGACGCCGGCGACCACCGGAACTGGTCCCAGATCCGGACGTGGGCGACTGACCTGACGTCGTCCCGACCCGACGTGTGAGTGCGGAACACCGAGCGCTGAAGGGGAACGCAGCTCGGCGGGCGGGGTGTGTTCAGGCAAGCAGGCTGAGAACACGGGCGACGCCTCATCCGGCCGATTCCGGCTCTGACCAGGGCGACGTACGCTGCGACGTCACGAGGTCGTGCCTCAGCCGGTGAGGCACGCGACCCTCAGACGACCGGCCTGGCGTAAGCGGTCAGCTCATCTACCAGGACTTTTTCGAGCGGATGAGGGGAATCGAACCCCCGTATTCAGCTTGGGAAGAGGAAGTTCCGCGACCAGCCAGTAAGGCTGTGACCTGGGGAAACGTGCGTTGTGCTGGTGATTCGCGCCGTCGGCGCAGTACTGACGATAGCCGCTGTTGACCCTTGTCGACCGTTGCGTGAGGCACGGCTGAGGCACGTCCGTCGACTGGACCAAGTATCCGCCGGACCGACGAGCGCGTCGTAGAGGGACTCGGCTGCTCGAGTGTCCGGTCAGCGAGCAGTTGCCCAAGTCAGCGTGGAAGAACGAGCAAACGGCTGGTCATCGATGTCGTGAGATGGCTGGCCGCATCCTGGGTCCCGACTCTGGCGGATCTGAGGGGTCGTACCCCATGCGGGCGCCGATGCCTTAGCCCGATGATGGTGACGTACCCAGCACCACGAAGGAGTGCCCACGTGCCGACCAGCATCGTCATCGCCACCCGTTGCCACAGCGTGGCACTGTCATTTCGTGACCCCAGTCAAGAATTGGTGGGACAGAAGTGAGCGGATCAGTTCACGCCTCAGAGGCGCCCGAGCTTCGGAAGCCCCGTCATCAGCCGTCTGACAAGATCGCCTCGGGCAATCACGATGCGGCCGGGCCGGCGAGGGCCGTCGGTGCGAGTCGCACGGATCGCAACGATGCAACAGTCGAGGCGACGTTTGCCTTCGTTGATCTCGCCGGTTTCACTGCGCTCACCGAGACGCACGGGGATGCCGAGGCTGTTGCG
>CAXBAZ010000795.1:0-2310 GCA_963973395.1 uncultured Acidimicrobiaceae bacterium | reverse complement strand
CTGGACCGGTCCGGCGGGCGCCGGCATGCTGCCGGCCACCGTCGTGCCCGCCGGGCTGGGTGCGGACGGCCTCCCGATCGGGGTGCAGATCGTCGGTCCGTACCTGCACGACCGGACCACGCTGCGAGCGGCGGCGCTGATCGCCCAACTGGCCGGTGGCTGCCCCAAGCCGGTCCTCGCGACGGCGTGACGGCGTGACGGCGTGAGCACGTGACCCGGTTGTTCGTGGCCGTGTGGCCCGACGCCGCGACCGCGGAGCGACTGCGTGCGCTCGACCGAACCGACGAGCCCGGGGTCCGCTGGGTTCCCGAACCGAACCGGCACGTGACGCTCCGCTTCCTCGGCGAGGCGGACCCGGCGACGGCGATCGGGCTCCTGGGTACGGCGACGTTGCCGGCCGCGACCGCCGTGCTCGGGCCGGTCGTCGAGCGGCTCGACGGTCGCCAGATCGTCGTACCGGTCGCCGGTGTCGACGACCTCGCCGATGCGGTCCGGACAGCGACCGCCACGATCGGTGAGCACGATCCACGGCCGTTCCGGGGTCACCTGACGATTGCCCGCACCCGTCGGGGCGAGCCCTCGGCCGTGCTCGGCGCCGCGATCACCTGCCGGTTCACCGTCGACGAGATCGCACTCGTGTCGAGCGATCTGCGCCCGACGGGTGCCGTCTACACCACCCTCGAGACGTTTCTGTGTCACCGATCTGTTCGTCGACGAACAGATCGGTGACACAGAGCGCGGTCAGGACTCGACGCGGCCGACGAAGTCGATGACGGCCGCGTTGAACGCGTCGTTCTTGTCGCCCGCCACCATGTGGCCGGCGTCGGCCACATCGACGATCTCGGCGTGGGGCACCAACTCGCGCAACTCGCGCACGCTCTCGTCGCTCACGATGTCGCTCATCCGACCGCGCACGAGCATCGTCGGCACCGTGACCCGCCGCGCGGCGGCGCACATCCGATCGTGATGCACCAGACCACTCTGCCCGTCGACGCCCTCGCTGTTGCCGAGCCAGCGCGGGTCCCAGTGCCAGTACCAGCGATCGTCGCCCCGCCGCCGCAGGTTCTTCTTCAGACCCGACAGGTCCTTCGGTCGCGGTCGGTGTGGGAAGAACGCCGCCACGGAGTCAGCTGCCTCTTCCAGGGTGTCGAAGCCGCGCATGCCGGCCCGCATGAACGATTGGATCTTCACGCGTCCCTCGACCTCGATGCGCGGCGCCACGTCGACGAGCACGAGCGCGGTCGCGACGGGCGTCTCGGCCTCGCCGACGGCGACGAGCGACGCAAGACCTCCCAGCGATGCACCGACGAGCGCCGGTCGACGACCGAGGCTCGACGCCAGCGCACGCACGTCGGCGCCGAACTGGGTCATGCCGTACAGGCCGTCGGGTGACCAGTCGCTGTGGCCATGTCCGCGCAGGTCGATCGAGATCGCGAAGCGACCTGCCGCCGCGAAGGCGGCCGCAGCTCCACCCCAGGCGTGCCGCGTCTGACCGCCGCCGTGCAGGAGGACGACCGGCGGGTCGGTTTCGTCACCGTAGAGATCGGCCGCCAGCGACAGGCCGGCGCCCGGCAGCTTGACCGTTCTGGGTTCGATCGCCATCACGGCCTGCAAGCTAGGCGCATCCCGTCCGGCGCAGCGGATCGGCCGCGGCCGACCGGGTTCGGGGTCAGCTCGATCGACGGTGCACGCTGACCGCGTAGTCGCCGCCGGGCACGAAGGGTGCGCCGTCCCACGTGGCGAACCGCTCGCCGGGCACGAGGCCGGCGGCGGCGCAGTCGGCGTCGTATCGGGCGAGGTCGTACTCGCGGTCGAGCTGGAATCCGGAGATGAGCACACCCTCGGGTGCGAGATGGCCGGCGAGGTTGGCGACGACGGTCGCCTCGGTGCCGGGCCGGACGAAGACCATCACGTTGCCGGCCATCACGACGATGTCGAACTCGCGCTCGACATCGACCGTCTCGACGTCACCGTCGATCCATGTCAACCCCGGCGCCTTCGATCGCGCCTCGACCAGCATCGCCGGATCGAGGTCGACGCCGACGACATCGACGCCTCGCGACGCCAACTCGATCGCCACCCGGCCCGTGCCGCACCCGGCGTCGAGCACCGACTCCGGTTCGTACCGACACACGAAGTCGGCTTCGCCGTGCACCGAGCGACCGGCCGCGGCCATTCGAGCCCAGCGTTCGTCGTAATCGGCGCCTCGTCGGACCGTGCGCTCGGCGTTCCAGCGCGATGTCTGATTGCTCAACTCGGGTCGCTCACAGGTAGTCGGGGACGACCGCCGCGATCTCTTCCGGCGTGGTC
>CAXBAZ010000794.1:0-2312 GCA_963973395.1 uncultured Acidimicrobiaceae bacterium | reverse complement strand
ATGCCTAACCGTGCCAGCAGCTGCGGGCCGAGCTCGTCGTCCACGTCTCGGTGCGGGGAAGCGACGACATCGGGCTGGTGCTGGGTTACACGCTGCTGTTGAAGAAGATCGAGCGAATCGGAGATCAGGCGAAGAACATCTTCGAACTCGCCACGGAGGGTGTGTCGCTCGTGGGGGCGAGTGATCTCGATGAGTTCGTGTCACGACGCCAGGAGATCTCGCTGATGTACGCGGAGGCGGCCGACCTGCTCGTGTCGCACGACGAGGACGCAGTGCGCGAATTCCTCGTGCGCTCACGCGAGCTGAACGACCGGTGCGGCGCCAAGGTACGTGAGTACATGCAGTCCGAGGAGCCGGGGAGCTGGGCGGTGCCGAGGGCGATCCTCTACCGCTACTGGAAACGCATCGTGGCCAACCTCGCCGGCATCGTCACCGCAGCGATCGAGCCGATCCAGAGCATCGACTACCTCGACGACGGCCAGACCGACATCGACGACTGACGTCGGCCTCGGGGCACGCGTGGCCCGAACGGAGCGAACCCGGTTCGCTCCGTTCGCAGCTCTCACTGTCGTGCGCGCCGGGTCGCGAGCCAGGCGAGCGAGCCCGTCGTCAGCAGCGTCAGGCCCCCCACGACGGCGACGAGGGGGAGTGTCGCGGCGAGCAGCAGGCAGAGGGCGACGCCGAGTGCGGCGAGCCAGCGTGGCCATCGGCGCTCGACCGGCGTCAGTGTCCATGCGGAGGCGTTGGCGAGGGCGTAGTACGTGAGCACGGCGAACGAGCTGAAGCCGATCGCCTCCCGCAGGTCGGCGACGGCCACCACAGCACACACCACGACGGCTGCGGAGACCTCGGCGCGGTGCGGGGTTCGGAACCTCGGGTGGACGGCGTCGAGGAACCGTGGGAGCTCCCGTCGTCGCGCCATCGACAATGCGGTGCGGCTGATCCCCGCCAGCAGCGAGAGGAGCACTCCGGCCGCGGCGACGCCGGCGCCGACGCGCACCGCGGGTGCAGCACCCGACCACGAACCGGCCTCGACCGCCTCGGCGAGTGGTGCGGACGATCCGGCGAGTGTGTCCGGTCCGACGGCGAGCAGCGCGGCGCCGAGCACGACCACGTAGACGGAGATCGTGATCCCGAGTGCGAGCGGAATCGCCCGGGGGATGGTGACGTCGGGGTCGCGGACCTCCTCACCCAGGGTCGCGAGCCGGGCGTAGCCGGCGAACGCGAAGAACAGCAGGCCCGCCGACTGCAACACCCCCCACGCGCCGTTCGGGAGCTCCGACGTGAGGTTGTCGGTGGTCGCTGCGCCACCGACGCAGATTGCGGCGACGATGGCGGCGAGCGCGGCGAGGACCACGCCGACGATCACACGGGTGAGCACGGCGGTCTTCTGGACGCCGAGGTAGTTGACGACCGTGAGCGCGACGACCGCGCCGATGCCGAGCGGACGAGCCAGGTCGGGATGCGCGTACGAGCCGAACGTCAGCGCCATCGCTGAAAGGCTGGCCGTCTTGCCGACGACGAAGCTCCAGCCGGCGAGAAATCCCCAGTACTCACCGAGACGGTGGCGGGCGTACACGTATGTACCCCCGGATTCGGGGTACAGCGCTGCGAGTTGGGCCGAGGAGGTGGCGTTGGCGTAGGCGACGATCGACGCGATCGCGAGGCCGACGAGCAGCCACGAGCCGGCGGCCTCCGCAGCCGGACCCGGCGCGGCGAAGATGCCGGCACCGATCATCGCCCCGAGCCCGATCACGACGGCGTCTCCGAGCGTGAGCCGCCGGGCCAATCGGTCTCGTTCGTTCATCGATTCGATCGCCTCGGCACGCCGTCCACAGTATCGGAAACCGATAACGAAAACCGATATCAGCGCGCGACCGGGCGGCGGGCGACGTCGGAGATCTCCAGTGTGCCGACGTGACAAACGGTAGGTTGCGCGTCGTGCGTGAGTTCGTTCGAGGTGCGGTTCGGTTGCACATCCTGCATCACGCCGCCGAGGGAGGAGTCCACGGCGCGTGGATGGCGGGCGAGTTGGCCGAGCACGGCTACGAGATCAGTCCGGGCACGTTGTATCCGACCCTGCACCGGATGGAGGCGGAGGGTCTGCTGCGGTCCGACTCGACGGTCGCCGACGGCCGACGCCGGCGCGTCTACGTCATCACGCCCGCGGGCAGGCGGGCGCTGCGCGACGCCAAGCGACTTCTGGCCGAGCTCGCCGACGAAGTCCTCGGTCACCGGGAGACGAACCCGCCTGCCGGTTGACGGTCGAGCCGGCGTCTACCGACGTGGAGCTCGCACCAGGTTGTCAACGG
>CAXBAZ010000793.1:0-2313 GCA_963973395.1 uncultured Acidimicrobiaceae bacterium | reverse complement strand
ACGACGCCGAGAACGACCTGTCATCATCGCGGCTTGACAAGGGAGCGTCTGACAGTCCCGATTACTCTCCACGACTTGGTCGATAGCGAGTCGCCGACTTGGGATGGTTGGAGGCTCCTGACCTTGGAAACGAGGATGGAGTCATGCCACACGGCCGGGGTTCGACTTCACTGTTCGACGACGACTGGAGGAACAGGTCGAGCGGCCGACTGTCGGGACGACGATTGGCGTTGAGGGTCGTCGCGGTCCTGGTTACGATAGGTGTCGCCAGCTAGTCCCGGTGCACCGAGGGGGGTGTGATGGACGACGAGGAAGTCGCTTTGGCGATCGCGGAGATCGAGCGTGGCTTGTGCGACGACGATCCGAACGCTGTTCGGCGGATGCGCCGGACTCGCCACCTTTTTGTCGCCAGGGTGGCCGCGGTCGTGGGTGCGTTGATCGCGGCGCTGGTCTTGTTGACTGTTGGGTTGGCGACCACGTCAGGGGGCATGTGGCTGGCTGGAGTGGTGGTGTTTCTGTTGGCGTTTGCCGTCGACCCGGATCGCACTTCGACGGACGCTGATCGCGTGGTTGATCAGCATGTCGATCAATGGGATGAGTGTGTTTCGGTGAGCGGGACCTGGTCATCGCTTGTCGGCGAGTTGCGGGCCGCGGGCGGCTTGGATCGATGGTGTCCGACCGTCCGCCGGGTCGCGGACGGTGGCTGTGGCGTGTCAACCGTTTCGATCGGGCGTTGGCGTCCACTCCGGCTGGAGGTTCGGCGCCGATGGTTCGCGGAGGGAATCCGATGGCGTACCGAAGGTGGTGGACCGATCGTGACCGGCCACCTGCGGTGTCAACCGGCGGTGACTGGTGACGAGGTTCTGGTCTGGGTCCATGCAGAGGCTCAGCGATGTCGACACTCGCGCCGCGCGCTTCGAGCGATCCGGCAGGAAACGAGAACCGGTTTGCGACGCTGGGCGACGGCGCAGGGCACTCCGAAGCAGGCATAAACTCGAGATCGAGTTCGGCAGTCTTGAAGCGGAGACTTCGCTGCGTCAGACGTGTTCGGCGGCGGCTGTCAGTCGTGATCGGGTCGGTGTGCGTGTAGTACGCCGTCAATGACTGATGCGATGAATGCGGCGTTTGTGGGTGTCGATTCGACGTAGGCGTAGAGAAATGGGCCGACGAGTTGTGCTGTCACGGTGTTGGAGTCGGTGCGAGGGGCGATCCGACCGTGTGTGATGCCGTGCTGGACGAGCGCGTCGACGGCCGCGACGAGGGCTTGGTTGGATTGTTCGTGGAGTCCGGCGAAGGTGGGATGATGGCGACTGAGGATCAGGAGTGCCTCGTGGGCGGCGGCTCGGTACTGGTCGCTGAATGCGTCGATGAGGTCGGAAACGAAGACGGAGATCGCGTCGTCGAATGGAAGGTCGGTTCGAGGCGTTGGGCACTGGAAGGTGTGGGCGTTGATGGCGTCGACGAGGATGTGGACGCGTGACGGCCAGTGTCGATAGATGGTGGCCTTGGACACCCGGGACTTGCCGGCAATTGCTTCGACGGTGATCTTGGCGGGTTGGGTCGTGACGAGGAGATCGATCGTGGCGTCGAGCACCTTGCGGCGACTGTGTTCGATGCGGGGATCGGTCCTGGTTTCGTGGCGGGGTGCGGCCATGTTCAATCCGAGTCGGGGGTACAGGTCGTGTCGAGTTCGTAGCGGAGGTGGCTCAGGCCGCGCTCGATGACGTCGCGTAGCGCTGGTTCGACGATGGCTGCGCACCTCGACTTCTCGAGCTCGACGTGAACCCAGATCTCGGTACCGGTATCGATGCCGCCGTCGCTGGTTGATCGAACGACTGTGCGGACGGTGAGGTGGCCGTTGATGCGGGCGGTTCCGATGCGCCCATGCACGAGGAGTGCCTTGTGTGTGGGGAGCCATTGCTCGTCGATGTTGTCGATCGTTAGTGTCGCGGACGGTGTTGTTGCGGTCACCGATGCGGCGCAGCGTTGTGCTGAGAACCAGCCGTGGACGGCTTCGACGCTGTCGAGGTGTTGGATCGCGTCGTCGATGTCGCAGGCGAGCACGCAACTCTCGTCGATGTGGAGGAGTTCGTGACGCGGCATCGGGGTGACGGCCTTGGGGTCTATCGGGGTGGATGGACAACGTTGTCGAGGGTCGGTGCGTTTATGGTGTCTGGCGTCGCCTGTCTTGTATTCCGGTCCAGGTGGTGTAGGCGGCTGCGAGGACTGCGACTGCTGCGCCGAGGAGAAGCGCTGGTTGCATCCCGTCGACGTAGGCGTTGCGGGCGGCTGCGACCAGTTGTTGGCCGTCGG
>CAXBAZ010000792.1:0-2315 GCA_963973395.1 uncultured Acidimicrobiaceae bacterium | reverse complement strand
TCCACGACAGCTCGCACGGCGACGTCGTGGCATTCGGCGAGACGCTCATCCCCGGTGAGCGCCCACCACACCGACAACGACTTCGGCGCCGAGAACGTCGCGTCGAACCCCGCCACCGCCTTGCGCACTTTGCCGGACTTCTTGATCCGGTCGACGAGCGGATACCCGAGCCGTGTCCTCGAGATCGGGTCGCGGCCCTCCAGCAAGGATTCCAGCTGCTCGGTCGTCACCTCACCGGTCAGCCCGAGGAGGTCGGCCTGGTGGCCGGTCCACTGCCCGGGCAGCTCGCCGTCGGCCTGGGTCAGATAGCGGGTGTAGTACTGCGCCGTCGCGGTCGCCGATGACGCGTACAAGGTCGTCACACGCAACATGAGGGACCTCCCCAGAGCGCGCGGGCACCTGTCTGTCCTTCAGGGGTTGTCGATCGGGATGAGGAGGTGTGCATGGTGGGGCTCCGCTTCAATCGGTACGTGGGAGCGGCCGGTCGGCGAGGCGCTGCGGGTGACGGGCAGGGTTGCCGGGTCGGGGCTGGTCGAGATCGATCGACGGGTGGCGCGCTGGGGAGGTGACCTCGCTCAGGGCTGTGATCGCGCAGTGGCCAGGGACGACGCGTGATGCCATGCAGCCTTCGACCGCGGTGTCGATGCCGTAGCGGATCGACCTGGCGTCCGAGCGCACGCCGGCGTGGCAGCGCACGTCGAGGCCGGTCACACACGAGCGCAGCGTCGACGACGTTTCATCGTCTGCGGACGGCCCGGGCGACGACGCGACCAGACTCTCGGACCGCGCCGACGCGAACCAGTGGACCCGGCCAGCCGACGGGCCAGCCGAGCCGGCAACGCTGGTGGTATGTGGCTCAGCGCGCACCGGTCACCTCTGCGGCAGCGAGCGCGACGTCGGCGAGGCCGGCGTCGCACAGCCGAACGACACGACCGGTCATCGCCAGCTCGAGCAGCGCCCACTTCGGGACCCGCAGACAGCCAGCGACTCGGATCACCGGGAGCCCTTCCATCCCGCCGGACGCTTCGTAGCGGGCGGCGAGCTGGTAGGCCAGCGACCGTCCGATCCGCAGCACCTGACCGGCCTCTTCGACCGTCAGCACGACGACATCGGGGATCCCGGGTCCGAACAAGGCGTCCATGGACGTCGACGCTGAACGGTCGACGTCCCGGAATAGGTCCCGGATTACCACCCGACCAAGCAAAGACTTCGCGAAATCACAGACCCGCCGATCCGGGAACCACCCCGATTACCACCCGGATCACCACCGGACGTCCGCCGTGCGGTGGAGGAGTTCCCGAATCACTAACCCGGGCGTCCCCGGCCCGACGCAGGGAGCGCCCGAATCACCACCCGGGCGTTCCCGGCCCGAGTCAGGGAGTTCCCGAACACCCCCGGGCGTTCCCGGCCCGACGCAGGGAGCCCGAATCACCACCCCGGCGTTCCCGAATCGACGCCGGAGCTCCGAGCCTGGCCCAACGTCAACTCAACCGTCATGTCGCCCAACAGAAGTGTCAAGGGCCAACAGGATCTGCCCGGTGGCGGACAGTGGAACTGCCCAGCCGTGGCCAACAGAACTGCCCGGCGGTGGCCAGTAGTTCTGCCCGGTAGGTCAGGTGGTCAGTGGTGTCACGGCGGGTTCAGGGGGTGGCTGCAATTTCGGGGTTCCACCGGTTGGTGCGTGTGACGGGCGATGATGCCCGCTGTCAAAACCACACAAATCACCAACCGGTGGAGGTCACAGCATGCCAGGCGAAGCATTGGTAGAGAGCGAACGCGTCGTCATCGAGATCGGAATTCGGGCCGGTCGTAAGAACCTGCAGATCGCGACCGAGCTGGGTCGAGATCCGTCCACGATCTCTCGAGAGATCGAACGCAATGGCGGCCGAGACGGCTACGACGCCGAACGTGCACAGCGCCGCGCTGACAAGAAGCGGAAACGACCCAAGCAGTCACGGTTGGAGGCCGACCCGGACCTTGGTGTGTATGTCGCCGACCGGCTCGGCCTGCGTGATTCACCCATGACGATCTCGATCGAGCTCGCACGAGGCGTCCACGGTGTGGTCGCGTCGATCTCGCACGAGTGCATCTATCAGGCGATCTACAACAAGCGTGGCCTCGACCGTCACGCCCGACGGTGTTTGCATCTTCGCCGCCGCCGCCGCCGCCGCCGCCGCAACCACCGCAACACCGTGTGCGACAAGTACTACAGCCATCCCCTCGGCGACTATCCGACGATTCACAACCGCCCCGAAGATGCGAACGACCGCACTGAGATAGGCCACCTCGAAGGCGACTTGATCACCGGCAGCTAA
>CAXBAZ010000791.1:0-2342 GCA_963973395.1 uncultured Acidimicrobiaceae bacterium | reverse complement strand
GGCGTGGCCGCGGGCGCATATACCGAGTTCCGGGACGAGGCGCGGTCGTGAGTCCGTGGGCGGCGATCGCGATCGTGGCGATGCTCGGGCTGATGACGTACTCGATGCGCGCCGTCGCGATCGTGGCGCTGGCGAATCGCACGATCCCACCGGCGGTCGGGCGAATGCTCCGCTACGTCGGCCCTTCGGTGTTGGCGGCGCTGACCTTCAACCTCGCCGCGGGCGGTGACGGCGGACCGAACATGGAGGTGGCCGAAGTGCTCGCCCTGCTCGTCGCCGGCGGCACGGCCTGGTGGAAGAAGAACCTGATCCTGACCCTGATCGCCGGGATGCTCACCCTCTGGCTGGTATCCGCGATCGTCTGAACGATCCGCCGGTCTGCGTCGGACACCGATCTCGCGGCCGGCCGATTCCGGGCTAGGTTCGACCCATGGCAGACCGCGCGAACACGTTGGGCGAACTGAGGGACTCCGGCTGGCAGTCTCAGCCGGTCAAGGAGGAGATCCGCGCCAACGCCGTGGCCAGGATCAGCGCCGGTGAGCCCCTGTTCGACGGGGTGGTCGGCTACGAGAACACGGTGATGCCGCAACTCGAGAACGCCCTGCTCGCAGGTCACGACGTGATCTTCCTCGGCGAGCGCGGTCAGGCGAAGACCCGCATGATCCGGTCGTTGACGGGCCTGCTCGACGAGTGGATGCCGATCATCGCCGGCAGCGAGATCAACGACGATCCGTACGCGCCCGTGTCGAAGCACGCCCGTGATCTCGTCGAGGAGATGGGTGACGACACGCCGATCCACTGGGTCCACCGTGATACCCGCTACGGCGAGAAGCTGGCGACGCCCGACACCTCGATCGCCGACCTGATCGGCGAGGTCGATCCGATCAAGGTCGCCGAGGGTCGGTACCTGAGCGACGAACTCACGCTGCACTACGGCCTCGTGCCCCGCACCAACCGCGGGGTGTTCGCGATCAACGAGCTGCCCGACCTCGCGGAGCGCATCCAGGTCGGGCTGCTCAACGTGCTCGAAGAGCGCGACGTGCAGATCCGCGGCTACAAGATCCGCCTCCCGCTCGACGTACTGCTGGTCGCGTCGGCGAACCCGGAGGACTACACCAACCGCGGCCGCATCATCACGCCGTTGAAGGACCGCTTCGGCTCGCAGATCCGCACCCACTATCCGCTCGACGCCGAGCTGGAGTACGAGATCATGACCCAGGAGGCGCGTCCGCTGTCGATCGGTGAATCGGTCGGGGTGAGCGTGCCCGACTATCTCGGTGAGGTCGTCGCCAACTTCAGCCAGCTCGCTCGGGCGAGCAACCACGTCAACCAGCGCAGCGGGGTGAGCGTCCGACTACGAAGCGTTGGCCGCCAACGCGCTGCGACGAGGTCTGCGGGCCGGCGAGCACGCGATCGTCGCCCGCGTCGACGACCTCGATGCGCTCGCGGCCAGTTCGATCGGCAAGATCGAGATCGAGGCGTTGGAGGACGGTCGCGAAGGCGTCATCTTCGACGCACTGGTGAAGGGTGCCGTGCTGACCGTGTTCAAGGATCGCATCGATCCGTCGCACACCACCCCGATCGTCGATGCGTTCGAAGAGGGTCTGGTCGTCCACACGGGTGAGGACATGACGAGCGACGAGTTGTCGGCGCTGGTCGAGCAGGTCCCGGCGCTGCGCGAGCCGGTCGGGGCGCTGACCGAAGGCGACCCGTCGCCGGCCTCGATCGCGGCGGCCGTCGAGTTCATCCTCGAAGGTCTGCACCTGAGCAAACGACTGAACAAGGACGACTCCGGTTCGAGGGCCACCTACCGCGGTCGGCTCTAAGGCAGCCAGCTCCCGTAGGGGAAGCTCGCGGTCCCTGGCCGCTCCCCGGCACCCACGGGTGGTAGGGGATCGTAGGTGGCGAGTTCGTCGTCGGCCGGTCGCTGCCACCCGTCGTGGTTCGTCGCATCGACCACCTCGAGATGCACGAGTGCACCGACGTCGACCGCCCGTCGGCGCAGCAGATCACGCTCCGCCCGTGGCGCCACGCCCGCTTCCGCCACGACGTTCGCTCCGACGCGGAGCAGGTCGATCGTCAGTGCCGCCTGGAGCAGCACGATGCGAGCCCGGACGGCCGCGTCCCCGAGGTCGACGCCGAGCCGTTCGATCCACGGGTCGGGCGCCATCCGTGTCGCGGCGAAACGTTCGGCGAGGCGCTCAGCGACGGGCACCGTGGCGCCCCCCGGTGGGCCACACACGATGACGAGCCGCGCCGGATGCATCCGCCGAGTGTGCCAGGTGACGTCCCGCTGGCGCCCGCCGATGTCGCCCACCGATGTCGCCCGGTCGCATCCGCGC
>CAXBAZ010000790.1:0-2347 GCA_963973395.1 uncultured Acidimicrobiaceae bacterium | reverse complement strand
CGCCCACGTGTGGGGCCCGGCCTTCCTGCGCGACAACCTGCTCGGATCGTTCCGCCTCAACGGATGGACGATGGACTGGTACGGCGGCATGCCCGCGTACAGGTTCTACATGGTGCTCCCGGCGCTGGCGATCCTGCTCGTCAACATCGTCCTGCCGTACGGGGTCGCGATGAAGCTCGTGAGCGTGCTCGGCCTGATCACGCTGCCGGCCGCATGCTGGGCGTTCGGGCGGCTCGCGGGGTTCCGGCACCCGCTGCCCGAGATGTTCGCGTTCGCCGGCATCGCGTTCGCGCTCGACGAGAGCTTCAGCATCTACGGGGGCAACCTCAAGTCGACCATGGCCGGCGAGTTCTCCTTCTCGATCGCGCTGTCGCTCGGCGTGCTCGCGCTCGGTCTGCTCGCAGCGGGGTTGCGGACGGGCAAGTACCGGGTGTGGACAGCGGTGATGATCGCCGCCGCGTGCGTCTCGCACGGCATCGTCCTGATCTTCGTGGCCGGCGCGGCGCTCGTGTTCTCGCTCGTCTGGATCGACCGGACCCGCGCCTGGTACTCGTTCACCGTCGGCCTGACGAGCGTGCTGCTGATCATGTGGTGGGCGGGCCCGTTCCTGCTCGACCACGAGTACATGACCGACATGAAGTACGGCGCGCTCACCAACTGGTGGGAGATGTACTTCCCGCTCACGGCTCCGCTCGACATCCTGATCACGACGTTCGCCGTCATCGGTTTCGCCGCCTGCATCGTCCGACGCCAGTTGAACGGCGCCGCGCTCGGCGTGGTCGGCCTGGTGCTCGTCGCAGGTGTCTACCTGGCCCAGGACAGCCTCCCGGTGATCGGGTTGCTCTGGAACCCCCGCCTGCTCCCGTTCCTGTACCTCGTGCGCTACCTGCTGATGACGATCGGCATCTACGAGGTGCTCGCCGTCGGGTGGAACGTCGTGAAGGATCGCCGGGCCCAGGCGGAACCCACGGCGACCGAGGGGTCGGTCTTCGCCGGCGTCGGCGCAGTCGGTGTGCTCGTGGTCCTCGGGTTCATGTTCCAGGAGTTGCCGTTCGACGGCACCACCACCGTCGACGGTGGCGCCCGGTATGCGTGGGGGCCGTTCACGGCCACGGCCACCAAGGCCGACGCCCAGGGCGACGGGTGGGCCAGGTACAACTTCGAGGGGTACGAGGGCCGCGACCAGTACTACACCGAGTACTACGACGTCGTCACCACGATGGAGCGAATCGGCGACGACCCCGACTTCGGCTGCGGGCGGGCGCTGTGGGAGAACTGGGGTGGCGACGACACCCAGGGCGGCAACGGGCTCTACGGCACGACGATGGCGCTGATGCTGTTGCCGCACTGGACCGACGGCTGCATCGGATCGATGGAGGGGCTCTTCTTCGAGGCGTCGGGCACCACGCCCTATCACTTCCTCACGGCGGCGGCGATGTCGAAACAGTCGTCGAACCCGGTGCGGGAACTGCGCTATGTCGACAACGATGCATCCGTCGGCGTGGGGCATCTCCAGGCACTCGGGGTGCGGTATGCGATGGTCCGAACGTCCGAGGCGAAAGCCGAGGCGGCGGCGCAGCCCGAGCTGACGTTGATCGCCACGACCGGTCCGTGGGAGATCTACCAGGTCGGAGGCAGCGACATCGTGGTGCCGCTCGAGACACAGCCGGTCGTCGTCGGGGAACGAGGTGGCGATCTGCGCGAGCGGTATCTCGAACTCGGCACCAGCTGGTTCCAGCATCGCGATGAGTGGGCGGCGATGCCCGCCGACGACGGACCCGACAGCTGGCAACGGATCGAGGTGACACCCGATCTGTCGCGCCGCGAGGGTGTGGAGGGTGAACCCGGCCGCCGCGTCGACATCGTCGTGCCGACCACGCCGATCGACCCCGTCTCGCTCCCTGCGGTCGCGGTGAGCAACGTCGAGATGGGTCAGGATTCGATCGAGTTCGACGTCGACCAGGTCGGTGTGCCGGTGCTGGTGAAGGTCGGCTACTTCCCGAACTGGAACGCGACGGGCGCCGACGGGCCGTACCGCGTCGGTCCGAACATGATGGTCGTGGTGCCGGAGAGCAACCACGTCGAACTGCACTACGGCCGCAGCGCGGTCGACTACCTGACGATCCTGCTGACGCTGATCGGGATCGTCCTGTGCGTCTACTGGCGCAAGGTCGGCGACGTCCGACACGTCGACGTCGTGCCGGCCGGCCTCGGCCAGGCGGCCGGTCCGGCGGTCGGGTCGGCATCGGCGGCGCACGGGTCGGGAACCCCGTCGACCCGCCCGATCGACGACTGGCGGCTGTCGTCGCCGCCCGATCCGCGTTGAGGGCCGAGGTGCCCGGGCGGA
>CAXBAZ010000789.1:0-2349 GCA_963973395.1 uncultured Acidimicrobiaceae bacterium | reverse complement strand
CCTGGAGCCGTTCGACGCCGCCGTCCCGGTGCCCGGCGCACCGACGGTCGACTTCGAGATCTTCAACTGGCACACCATCGACGACAGTCCGGGTGCGTGGGAGTTCGCGTTCGCGTACGACAACCTGGACCTCGGCTTCCCGGCCACCGGCTACGAGTACGACCTCGTGATCGGCGTGGAGAACGAGACCGGCGATGCCGGCACCGAGATCTTCTCGGGGCTGTTCGGCGACGGGGTCCCGTTGAGCAACGACCTCGTGATCTGTTTCGACTACGTCGCGCCACAGTTCCCGCCGGTCACCATCACGTACCAGGCGACGGTCGACGCCGACGTCGCCGGGGGCGACCTGGTGAACGAGGTCGTGTCGACGGTCGACAACCCCGGGTCGGCACCGGAGACCACGAGTGCGACCGTCTCGGTGGCCGAGCTGAGCGTCATCGACCGGATCCAGCAGGTCCGCGACGACATCGATGCGTACGACGCCGACGGTCGCACGGTCCGGAAGTTCCTGGACCGTGCGGTCCGCGAGCTCGACGACGCGCTCCGCGACCGGAACTGGGACGACGGCGACACCCTCGACCCGCGACGTGGATCCGGCGTCTTCGTCGATCTCGCACTTGCCGCCGGCCACATCGACCGCGCCGACCGCAGGACCGATGCCGACCTGAGCGGATGGTCGTCCGAGTTGGTCGAGGTCGCACGAACGCTCGCGGCCGATGCGATCGAAGCGGAGAGCGGTGCGTCCTGGCTCGCCAGTTACTGGTTCTTCCGGGCCGAACGTGCCAACACGGCATCCACGGCCATCCTCCGGTACGCGCTGGCATGGAAGTTCGCGACCCACGGGTTCTGGCACCACCGCGGCTCGTCGACGACCGTGATGCCGACGTAGCGATCGTGCCGATGCCCACTCCCCACGGCCCGCTCGACGCCGGGAACTCGCCGGCGTCGAGCGGCGTCAGAACGGTATGACGATCGTGAGGCGCCACCACCGGCAGTCGTTCGCACTCGCTGCGTTCGTCGCGTCGGTCGCGCTCGTGCCGGCGGCCTGCGGCGGATCGGACACGACATCGGATCCGCCGGACGCGGGCACGTCGCCGTCGACCGTGCCGGAGACGACGAGTTCACCCGCGACGAGCACACCGGCGACGAGTTCACCGGCGACGAGTTCACCAGCGACGAGACCGGAGACGACCGTGCCCGACGACACCGACCCAGAACCATCGGCGCCGACGACCGAGGGGTGGCCGATCGGAGCGTCGCTGGTCGATGCCGCGATCGCCGACCTGGCATCGGTGTCCGGATTCGATGCCGATGCGATCGTCGTGGAGCGTGCCGAGCACGTCACCTGGCGCGACGGCTCGCTCGGATGTCCCGTGCCGGATCGTGCCTACACCCAAGCCCTGGTCGACGGATATCGGATCGAACTCTCGGCCGGTGGCGCCACGTACTGGTACCACGGTGCGAGCGACGAGCCACCGTTCCGGTGCGACGATCCTCGCGACCCGGCACCGGGCGGGTCGGGCGACCGCTGAACGGTCGCGACCGTCACGCCGGAGCGAGACCGGCGAGGTCGACGCCGCGGACGACGGTGTGGCGCGGGCGCCTGAGCAGCAGGCGGACGAGCACCAGACTCGACGCGACCACGCCGGTCGCCGCCAGCGTGACCAGCCCGGCATCGGCGCCGGCGAACCCGTACACGCCCCAGAGCGTGGCCTCGGCGAAGGCGATCACCCACGTCGCGAGCGCGACCCCGGAGACGTCGACGGCACGGTAGACGGCGAACACCGCCGGCGAGAGTTGGACGCCGTACAGCGCCCCCAGCACGATCCCCGCCGACGTCCAATCGTCGAGCGCCAGAGCAATCAGCGGAATGGTGCTCACGGCGGCGACCGCGCCGGCGGCGGGTACGACCGAGGTCCGCGGAGTGACGGACGAGAAGCGGACGACGCCGACCGCGATCGCGACGTACGCCACCACCGACACGGCGCTCACGGGCACGATGCTGTAGTCGTCGATCGCCACGCCGTAGACGCCCCACCAGGCATTGACCGTGGCGCTGATCGCGGCCCAAGTGACCGACACCCCATCGGTGCGTCGGGTGCGCAGCAGCTTCCGCGCCTGTGGAATCGCCATCGCAGCACCCAGTACGTTCGCGGCGATGACGACGAGGGTCAACGTGCTCAACTCCATCCTGCAGAGCATAAACGCTATAGCTCCTTACGCTGCGAACGGATTCTGTGACCTTCGTCTCCCACGCCGTAGCCTGAGGAGATGTTCGTCCGTGCCGACTCGCTCGACGAGGAACTCCGGGTGACGATCGATGCGGCCATGGAGTTGGCGAACGTGATC
>CAXBAZ010000788.1:0-2352 GCA_963973395.1 uncultured Acidimicrobiaceae bacterium | reverse complement strand
CGGGCGGGCGACGTCGACACCGCGCTCGCCCTGCTGCTCACCCACTTGGACGACGCCGAACGCTCGCTCCGCAGCTACCTTGCCCAGGAGGAGGCCGCGACATGACCGAGCAGCAACCCGATCTCGACGTGCTCCGCCAGATCGAGCGCCGCGTGCTGTGGCTCGCCACGCGCATCGTCGACCACGCCAACCGGCGAGGCACCACCGATGGCACAGCCGACGTCAAGTCCGATGTCAAGGTCGGCGGTCATCAGGCCTCGAGCGCCTCGATGGTGTCGATCATGACCGCGCTCTGGTTCGGCCACATCGGGGGCGAGGACAAGGTGGCGGTCAAGCCGCATGCGTCGCCCGTGTACCACGCGATCAAGTACCTGACCGGCGAGCTCGACCGGTCGTACCTGACCACCCTGCGCCAGCGCGGCGGCTTGCAGGCGTACCCGTCACGGACGAAGGATCCCGACGTGGCCGACTTCTCCACGGGCTCGGTCGGCCTCGGTGCGGTCGCACCGCTGTTCTCGGCGCTGACCCGCCGCTACACCGACTCCCATTTCGGCGAGCAGCCACCCGCCCGCTTCGTGGCGCTGGTCGGCGACGCCGAGCTCGACGAGGGCAACGTCTGGGAGGCGATCGCCGATCCGGCCACCCAGGAGCTCGGCAACTTCACGATGGTCGTCGACTTGAACCGGCAGTCGCTCGATCGTGTGATCCCCGACATCGCCGCCGTGCGCCTCAAGCGGTTCTTCGCCGACGCGGGGTGGCACGTGGCCGAGGCCAAGTACGGTCGACGGCTGACCGCGGCATTCGCCGAACCGGGCGGCGACGCACTCGAAGCGCACATCGACGCGATGCCCAACGAGGCGTACCAGCACCTGTTCACGCTCGACGGGCCCGACGTGCGCCGCAAGTTCCTGGTCGATGCCGATCCGTCGGTGCGCGAGCTCGTCGACCGTCTCGGCGACGACGAACTGAAGCACCTGGTCACCGACCTCGGCGGGCACGATCTCGAGTCGCTGCTCGACACGTTCCGGGCGTGTGACGCCGTCACCGACCGCCCGTCGGTGGTGTTCGCCTACACGATCAAGGGCTTCGGGCTCCCGATGGCCGGCGACCCGATGAACCACTCGGCGTTGCTCTCGCCCGAGCAGATCGACACGTTCCGCTCCGAGCTCGGGCTCGACGAGTCGACCGAGTGGGACCGGTTCGATCCCGACTCGGACGCCGGACGATGGTGCCGCGAGGTCGGCGGCGACATCAACAACGCACCCCCGACACCGCGTCCGGTGCCGCCGGTCCCCCACGCGGCACGATCGGTGTCGATGAACGGGTCGGTGTCGACCCAGGAGTCGTTCGGGCGGGTGCTGGCGAGCCTGGCCGACGTCGACGGTGTCGGCGACCGCATCGTGACCACGGCACCCGACGTGTCGATCTCGACGAACCTCGGCGGCTTCATCAACAAGCGTGGTGTGTACTCGCACACCGAGCGCGACGACCACGGCGGCGCCGACCGGCTGCTCAAGTGGGCACCCGGGCCGACGGGCCAGCACATCGAGCTCGGCATCAGCGAGATGAACCTGTTCATGCTGCTCGGTCAGCTCGGCCTGGCGCACGAGCACCACGGCCGTCATCTCCTCCCGGTCGGCACCGTGTACGACCCGTTCGTGCTGCGTGGGCTCGACGCGCTCATCTACGGGATCTACAACGACGCCAAGTTCGTCGTGGCCGGCACGCCGGCCGGGGTGACGCTGGCGCCCGAGGGCGGCGCCCACCAGTCGACCATCACGGCGTCGGTCGGCGCCGAGTTGCCGAACCTGACCTACTACGAGCCGGCGTTCGCGACCGAGGTCGACTGGCTGCTGTGTGACGCCCTCGACCAGCTGTCGCAACCCGGCGGTACGAGCGGCTACCTGCGGTTGTCGACCCGACCGCTCGACCAGGCTCCGTTCGCCGCGGCCGTCGAGCGGTACGGCGAGGATCGGCTGAGGTCGCAGGTGCTGGCGGGCGGCTACCGCCTTCGTGACGCTCCCCCGGACGGCCGGCCCGGCGTGACGCTGGTGACGACCGGTGTGATGGCCCCCGAAGCGCTCGCTGCGGCCGATGTGCTCGACGACGAAGGTGTGCAGGCGTCCGTGATCCATCTCACGAGCCCCGACCGTGTGTACCGCAGTTGGCGGGACGGGTTCACCCGGACGACCGCCTCGGCCCGAGTGGTTCGGGCACCCAGCCAACTGCATCGGATCGTGCCGGCCGACGAGCGGAGGCGTCCGATCGTGAGCGTGCACGACGCGGCGAGCCACAGCCTGGCCTGGATCGGCTCGGCGCTGGGCACCCGCCTGTACACCCTCGGCGTGGATC
>CAXBAZ010000787.1:0-2361 GCA_963973395.1 uncultured Acidimicrobiaceae bacterium | reverse complement strand
GTCGTGGTCGTCGATGACGTGCTGGTGGTCGTGGTGGGTGGTGGCGGTGTCGGCGTGTAGGGGGCGAAGATCACCATCGGTCGGTAGCGGTGCGGGTTCGTCCAGGCGTCGCGCAGCATGTTGCGGGCATTGTTCGACACCGTGATCTGGACCGAGCCGAACCCGTCGCGCCAAGGGAGCGGCTGGGCGTGGTACGTGTTCATCTTCGGATCTGCGTTCCGAGGTGCGAGCGGTCCGTACTGCACGGTCGACCACGGCCCCCAGGGGTCGGTGGCGACGTCGACGGCGAGGGCGTCACCCCAGTAGCCGTCGACAGCCGTCGCCGCGACCCACTGGCCGTCGAGGTAGCGGGGCTGCATCGGGTTCTCCGCGTAGAAGCGGTCGACGATCGGCACGGCGTGTTCCGGCGCGAACGACCAGCCGTCGGCGGTGCGGTACTCGGGCCACTCGGTGATCTTGCCGAGCGGCACCCGCGACAGGTACATCTTCGTGGCCGAGTGCGGGCCGTTCCAGAATCCGCCTTCGCGCAACATGTTCTGCTCGAACGTGTTGCCGAAGAAGTAGGTGTGCGTCTCGTCGGACGCGACGGCGTAGCCGTAGATCGGCTGCACGCCGTTGTTGCGGGGAGATTCCCAGCTGCGTCGCTCCAGGGTGACGGCATCGTACGAGGCGAGGAACACCTGCTGGGGATGCCAGCCGAGGCCGTCGGGAGGATCGGGATCGTACGGGTCCTTCACCATCTCGGCCCAGAACACGTACAGGCGGTCGCCCACCAGCTCACCGCCCATCGGCCACAGCCACTTGGTGCGGACGTCGTACGATCCGTCGCCGTTCTCGAACGGCCCGGGCCGATCGGCCGTGCCACCGTGCACCAGCGTGAAGCACGAACCGTCCTGGATCATGGCGGCGTTGTGGATGAACCGCGACGATCCGAGCGTGGTCCTGGTGCCGCTGTGATCGACGAACGCATCCTGGAACAGCCACAGGTACCGGTCGCCGCCGAGCGGGTACACGTGCTGATAGTCCCATCCGAGCACCGGCCCGACCCGCTGCGAGAAGAACAGGTCGAGCGCCGCAGCCGACGTGTCGGCAGCACAACCGACGTCGGCCGCCAGGCGGCCTCCCGGCAGCGGTCGGGTGCTCGCCGCCCAGGGTGGCGGCGCGACTGTGATCGGCGGAGGTTCGTCGGCAGGCGGTTCCGGGGGGATGATGCGGCCCTCGATGGACGGCACCTCGTCGTCGATCGTGATCCGGTAGCCGACCTCGACGTCGTAGGTGACGGGCGGACCGACCGTCGTCGTTGTCGCCGACGACGTGGTCGGCGACCGCTCGGTCGTCCTCGTCGAGGTCGCGACCGTGGCGTCGGTGGTGGCATCGGTGGTGGTGTCGGTCGTCGTCACGTCGGCGGTCGAGTCGGAGATCGTCAGCCGGTCGTCGCTCCCGCCCGTGGCCATGATGACGACCATCGGGAGGATGACCGCCGCCGCGATGCCGGCGGCCAGCCAGGGGCGCGGCGCCTCGCGCAGTCGATCGGCAATCGTCGCCACGGCGCGACGTTATCCGGCCACGGTCAGCGATTGGTGGCGAGTGCCTCGAGCGGCTCACAGCTGCACACGAGGTGACGATCTCCGTAGGCGCCGTCGATCCGGGAGACCGGCGGGAAGTACTTGTCCGCCACGAGCGATGCGAGCGGGTACGCAGCGGCCGCGGGGGAGTACGTCCGGTCGAGCGGGCCGATCAGGTCGGTGGCCGTGTGGGGTGCATGTCGGAGCGGGCTGTCGTCGACCGCGATCGAACCGTCGACGATCGCGTCGATCTCGCCCTTGATCGAGAGCATCGCGTCGCAGAATCGATCGAGCTCGCGCAGCTCCTCGCTCTCGGTCGGCTCGATCATCAGCGTGCCTGCCACGGGGAAGCTCATCGTCGGGGCATGGAAGCCGTAGTCGATCAGCCGCTTGGCGACGTCTTCGACGGTCACACCGGTTCGCTTCGTGATCTCGCGCAGGTCGATGATGCACTCGTGCGCCACTCGTCCCGCCGCCCCGGTGTACAACACGGGGTAGGCGTCGTCGAGGCGGCACGCCACGTAGTTGGCGGCGAGGATCGCCATATCGGTCGCCTTCCGGAGCCCGCTCGCACCCATCAGCTTCAGGTACACCCACGGGATCGGGAGGATGCCCGCCGAGCCGAAGCGCGCCGCCGAGACGGGACCCACGGGCTGTGCCGGATCGCCGAGCGGGTCGCCGGGGAGGAACGGTGCCAGATGCGACCGCACCGCGATCGGCCCGACGCCGGGTCCGCCGCCGCCGTGCGGGATGCAGAACGTCTTGTGGAGGTTGAGATGGCTGACGTCGGCGCCGA
>CAXBAZ010000786.1:0-2365 GCA_963973395.1 uncultured Acidimicrobiaceae bacterium | reverse complement strand
CGAGCTGTTGCCGGTGCTCGGACATCTCGGTGTCCGGGCGATCGACGAACACCCGCACCACCTCCAACTCGACGACGAACACTGCTACATCTACGACATCGGGTTGCGCGTGCCCGACGGAGTGACCGTCGACGAACACCGCCACAGCGAGGTCACGACGGCGTTCGAGCGTCTCCTGCTCGGCGAGATCGAACCCGACGGGTTCAACCGGCTGATCCTGATGGCCGGCCTGACGTCGTGGCAGGTCAACGTGCTGCGCTGTTACTCGAAGTACGCCCACCAGACCGGTTTCACGTTCAGTCAGTCGTACGTCGAGGACACGCTGGCCCGGCTCCCCGAACTCGCGGTGACGTTGGTCGAGCTGTTCGAGGCCCGCTTCGACCCGTCGATCGACGATGGCGAACGGCTCGCCACGTACGCCACGGCCGACTCCGAGTTGCTCGACGACCTCGATCAGGTGCCGTCGCTCGACGACGACCGCATCATCCGGATGTTCCGGTCGCTGATCAAGGCGACCGTCCGCACCAGCGCCTACCAGGACCGACCGACGCTGGCGTTCAAGTTCGATCCGTCGCTGGTGCCCGACCTCCCACAACCTCGACCGGCGCACGAGATCTTCGTGTGCTCGCAGCGCGTGGAAGGCGTCCACCTTCGCGGCGGACCGATCGCTCGGGGTGGTCTGCGATGGAGCGACCGGCCAGAGGATTACCGGACCGAGGTGCTCGGTCTGGTCAAGGCGCAGATGGTGAAGAACGCGGTCATCGTGCCGGTCGGAGCGAAGGGCGGTTTCGTCGTCAAGCAGCCGAAGCCCACGGCCGAGGCCAATCGTGCCGAAGGCGTCGCGTGCTATCGGATGTTCGTGAGCGGACTGCTCGACCTGACCGACAACCTGGTCGCCGGTGAGGTCGTGCACCCCGAGCGTGTCCTGCGGTACGACCGGGCCGATCCCTATCTCGTCGTCGCAGCCGACAAGGGGACCGCCACGTTCAGCGACATCGCGAACGAGATCTCGGCCGACTACGGCTTCTGGTTGGGTGATGCGTTCGCATCGGGAGGCAGTGCCGGGTACGACCACAAGGAGATGGGCATCACGGCCCGGGGCGCGTGGGAGAGCGTCCGCCGGCACGCCTCGGTGCTCGGACGGAACGCCGACACCGAGCCGCTGACCGTCGTCGGCATCGGTGACATGTCGGGCGACGTGTTCGGCAATGGCATGTTGATCTCGTCGAACCTGCTGCTCGTGGCCGCGTTCGACCACCGCGACATCTTCATCGATCCGACCCCCGACGCGGCCGTCGCACACGCCGAGCGTCGACGCCTGTTCGAGCTTCCGCGGTCGACGTGGGCCGATTACGACGAACGCCTGATCTCGGCGGGCGGTGGCGTCTTCTCCCGACGGTCGAAGTCGATCGAACTCAGCCCCCAGATTCGTGCCGTCCTCGGAGTGAGCGAGAGCGCGATGGCGCCGAACCACCTGATCAGCGCGATCCTCCGGGCGCCCGTCGACCTGCTCTGGAACGGTGGGATCGGCACCTACGTCAAGGCGACGACCGAGACCCACGGCGACGTCGGCGACCGGACGAACGATGCCGTGCGGGTCGATGCGGCGACGCTGCGTTGCCGGATCATCGGCGAGGGCGGGAATCTCGGCGTCACACAACTCGGCCGCGTCGAGTACGCGCTGAACGGTGGGCTGATCTACACCGACGCGATCGACAACTCGGCGGGAGTCGATTGCAGCGACCACGAGGTCAACATCAAGATCCTGCTGGGCGACGTCGTCGCCCGCGGCGACATGACGCTGGAGCAGCGCAACGAACTGCTCGAAGAGATGACCGACGAGGTCGCCGACCTGGTGCTCGCGAACAACCGGGCGCAGACGCTGGCGTTGATGATCGCCCGCCAGCAGGGGCTGCCGATGGTCAACGTCCACGCCCGCTATCTCGAACAACTCGAGGCGGAGGGCTGGCTCGACCGCGATCTCGAGTTCCTCCCGACCGACAAGCAGATCGCGGAACGGCAATTGAACGGCTCGGGCCTCCGCACGCCCGAGTTCGCGGTCATGATCGCCTACACGAAGAGCGCCAACATCTCCGAGATCATGGAGACCGACCTGCCCGACGCCCCGGCGCTCGAACACGACCTGGTCGAGTACTTCCCGACGCCCCTCCGTGAGCGTTTCCGCAGCGAGATCTTCCAGCATCGACTACGACGTGAGATCGCGGCCACGCAACTCGTCAACCAGATGGTGAACCTGTCCGGCATCTCCTACGACCACCGGATGACCGAAGACACCGGCGCATCCGTCACCGACGTGGCGAGGGCCTGGGTGGTCGCCCGCGAGGGGCTCGACTTCCCGGCATGG
>CAXBAZ010000785.1:0-2365 GCA_963973395.1 uncultured Acidimicrobiaceae bacterium | reverse complement strand
GCCGAGGTGCATCTCGTCTCGGGACCCTACGTCGACGAGTGGCGTGCCCGCGACGGCTTCGAGGAGGTCGTCGAGGTCGACATCCGGACGGAGGACGAACGGGAACGTTTCGACGTCCTGCGCGAACGGGTCGGCGTTCGTCTCGACGAACTCGACCGGCTCGACCTCGTCGACACCGTCGATCGGAACCTCTTCGGCGCCTCGCTCGACCCTGATCTCCCCCGCGACGTCGTCGACGACCTGTCGGAGATGTTGCTGCTCGGCGCACCGGTCGCGGTGTTCATCGCCCCTGCGGCCAGCACGGGCGGGACGTAACGCTCGGTGTCAGACACCGAACGTTACGGGCGCTGACCTCGCCGTCAGCAGCCGACCGGTGGGTCGGTGACGAGCAGGAGTGCGCCGTCCACACGGCGTTCGACCGATCGGGCCATGTCGATCACTGCGTCGATCGCCGGCGTCGACACCGTGATCCGTCCTTCGATGGCCGCGGTCAGGAGGACGCCGTCGGCGACGAGCACGAACGCCTCGTCGGTGTCGCCGGTCGTGGCCAGCTCGAATCGGGCCACGAGGTCGGGATCCCACCCGGTCAGGTCGAGATCGGCACGCCCCGCCGCCAGGTCGCCGGTTGCGGCGTCGATCGCGGCGGCGATCGCCGTCTCGGTCGCAACCTCGTACGGCGAGGCCCGCGAGATCACACATCCCGGACCGTCGTAGCCGACGGCCGCGCTGCGCTCGAGTTGGCGCAGTGTGGTCACCTCCGATCCGTCGGCGCGCCGGCCGTTGCCGAGCTGGCGCACCACGCCCTCGTCGGCGACGCGGAACTCGATGCCGAGCTCGCGGAGCCGCATCTTCACCGCGGCGCTCCACGGTTCGAACGGGCGCAGGTTGCTCACGTCGTAGAGCACGGCTCCGCCGGGATCGAACGCAGCGAGGTCGTCGAACGTCTCCTCCAGCGTGTCGGCGGCGGCGCGGTCGGCGGTCGGGCCGAGGGCGTGCGCGGTGACGCCGAGGTTGGCGACCACGAGCGCTCCGACCAGCACGGCGACGCCGACGGACACCGTACGTTCGTCGGCTCTCGACGGCGACCGGAGCTCGGTCACCGCCCACACGATCGTGAACTGCACGAACAACGACAGCACCCACAGCCAGCGCACATGGTGCGAACCCAGCCCGACCACCGACACCGTCTGGAACGGCAGGGGCACCACCGCGGTGACGACACCGATCAGGGCGACGAACAGCGCCGCCGATGCGGTCGTGGCGCGACGGCGCCACGTCGCCCACGTGAGCCACGCGAGCACGACCGCGACGGCGGTGACGGCGCCCAGAGCAAGGGGCCCGCCGGGCAGCCCGGCGACCAGCAGCCGCGGACCGTCGGCGGTGTCGGTCAGGGCGGTGGAGCGGACGGAGTCCTCGAATCCCGAGCGGGTCCACCAGGGCGGGAGTGCGACCACACGGGCAACGAGCTTGACCGCGGTGCCGGCGCCGATCGTGATGTCGCCACCGCCGGCATTCGAGGCGAGCCGGGCGAGGTTGCCGCGGCCCTCGCCGGCGACCTGCTCGATCAGCGGCTGGATCCAGGCGAGCGCGAGCACCCCACCGCTCCACACAGCGGTGCGGTGACGGAACACGTCGGCGATCGTGACATCGCTCGACCACAGCGCGATCACCGCGGCGGCGACGACCACCGCTCCGAGCACCATGGCGACATAGACGTAGCCGATGTGGGTCTGGACCACCAGCGATCCCACACCCAGCCAGGCCGGGAGCAACGTCCAGCGGCGATCGACGAGTCCGGCGGTCAAGAGCAGGAGACACGTGAACGGCAGCAGGAGCGCGTGGGGCTGCCAGATGTCGATCAGCAGCTGGCTCCCCATCGACCACGTGAGTGCGGCGCTGAGAAGCAGGGTCCAGCGTTCGACCCGCCAGCCGCCGAGCCGATCACCCACCCACGCGATGCCCAACACGAACGCGGCGTTCACCGATGCGACCCCGATCGCGACGGCGGGACCGATCCCGAACAGGCGACCGATCGTCCACATGAAGGGAGCCAACAGGTCCGGGTACAGGGGGCCGGGGTTGTTGACGTCGACGCCGAGCGTCAGGGACGCCGAGGTCCAGGACCCCAGCCACGGGTGCTGTGACGTGCCGACGTCGGCGGCGCGGATCGCCAGCAGCGCACTGTCGCCGACCGGGAACCAGCCGGTGGCCACGGCGCGGCCGGCGGCGACGATGATCGGTACGAGCACGACGAGGCGCAGCGCCCACCGGATCGTGCGGGGCGGTTCGTCGGCGACGGGCGGGCCGAGCGGCGTGGTGGTCGGCGGCGTGGTGCTGGGCGGCGTGGTGGTGGGCGGCGTGGCGG
>CAXBAZ010000784.1:0-2367 GCA_963973395.1 uncultured Acidimicrobiaceae bacterium | reverse complement strand
CCGGCGCCCACGCAGATCTCCCGCAACGACTCGCATCCCCGCAGGCTACGGGGACGGGGTCGAGTGCATACTGGGCTCATGATCGAACCGGCGTCACAGATCACGTGCATCGATTGTGGCGGCCGCTGCTTCCTGTTGACGCCGCCACGCGAAGACGGCATCTGGCTCGAGGGTGACATGGTCGCGTATCGATGCGAAGACTGCCTCGATCGGTGGGACCTCGTGCTCGAGGACGACGACGACGCCGCCCGCGGCGATCAGCCGCACACCTGACGTTCCGCCGACGCCGATGGTTGGGACAGCCGGCGAGCGGGCACTACCCGTCCGACCGGCTCGCATCCCGCGGGCCCCTCAGGAGGAACCATGAACAAGACCATCAGGACGGCCGGCGTACTCGTCGCCGTCGGAAGCGCCATCGCCATCCCGTCGATCGCACTCGGCAACGCCCGCCGCGACGCCGGCAGTCTGAGCGCCATGCAGGCCGCTGAGAAGCCGTACGTCACGCAGCTCTCGGGATCGAACGAAGTGCCCGGACCGGGTGACGACGACGGAACCGGTGCCGCAACCGTGTCGATCGCGATGATCGACGACACGACAGCAGAGGTCTGCTGGGATCTCGCGTACTCGAACATCGACGCGCCGACCGGCGCCCACATCCACGAGGGCGCCGCCGGTGTCGCCGGTCCGGTCGTGGTCGACTTCGGCACGCCGGGCGCGACGTCGCACACCGGCTGTGCCGACGTCACGGCCGAACTGGCCGACGAGATCGTCGCCGATCCGGCCGGCTACTACGTGAACGTCCACAACGAGGCGTTCCCCGCCGGCGCGATCCGCGGCCAGTTGGCTGCCGGGCCCGACGCCGCCGGTTCGGCGCACTTCCTGCCGACGCCGCTGCGTGCGTACGACTCGCGCATCGACCCGGCGACCAAGTTGGCCAGCGGTGAGACCCGCACGATCAGCCTGGCAACGGGCGTCGACGGAGCCGACGAGGTCGGCATCGCCGTGCCGCCGGGTGCCACCGCTGCGATCGTCACGCTGACGGCGACGGAGACCGACGGACCGGGCTTCCTGTCCATCTACAGCGCCGACAGTGACGCGCCGCTCACGAGCAACCTGAACTACTCGGTTGCCGGGTTGAGCGTGGCGGTCAGCACGCAGGTCGCCGTCGACGCCAGCGGGCAGATCGACGTGCTCGCGGGCGCCGCCGGCACCCACTTCATCGTCGACGTGGTCGGCTACTACTACTGATCAGCAACTGATCACACCGATCGCCACCGAACATCACGGACGGTGACGGTCACACGACTCGGCTGCCCCGGTCGGACCTCACGTCCGGCCGGGGCAGCCGTCGTTTCGTCAGCGGGATTCGGCGGTGATCCGCTTCTTCGAGGCTGCCCAGCCGCAGATCGGGCACCCGCGGAGATCGTGGCGGAGCGCCGGGCAGTATTCGCGTCCGAAGAAGATGATCTGGAGATGGCGGTCGTTCCAGGTGTCGCGCGGGAACACGGCCTTGAGGTCACGCTCGGTGCGCTCGACCGTGGTGCCGTTGGACAAACCCCAACGGGCGGCGAGTCGGTGGATGTGGGTGTCGACCGGGAACGCCGGCACGCCGAACGCCTGCGACATCACGACGCTCGCCGTCTTGTGGCCGACCCCGGCGAGCGATTCGAGGAACTCCCAGTCGGGCAGCACCTCTCCCCCGGCGTCGATGATCTGGTTGGCGGCGGTCCACAGGTTCTTGGCCTTCGTCGGCGCGAGACCGACCTCGCGGATCAGTTCGAGGATCCGGGTCGGGTCGAGTGCGGCCATCTTCTCGGGTGTGCCGGCCACCCGGAACAGCTCGGGGGTGACCTGGTTGACCTTCTTGTCGGTGGTCTGCGCCGAGAGGGCGACCGCCACGAGCAGGGTGTACGGGTCGGTGTGATCGAGCGGGATCGGCACCTCCGGATAGATCTCGTCCAGGATCTCCCCGATCCGTTCCGCCTTCTCGATCCGTCGCATGAGGTCCAAACCTACGTCGACATGTGAAATCGCGTCGGCGAAAGCCGGACATCGACGCCCTCCGGACGTGCAACGATGAGCGATTCACGCAGTATCAACTCGGAGGCGACATGTCGATCATCAGGACTCGTTGGGCAGCGATCGGAGCAGCCGTCGCCGTCACACTCGGCGCAGGAGGCATCGGCATCGTGTCGGCCACACAACCCGCCGACGCCGTCACCTTCGTCCCCATCACGCCATGCCGCGTCATGGACACCCGCACCGAATTCAACGTCGGCCCCAAGACCTCACCCGTCGGCCCCGGCGAGGTCTACACCGTCAACACCACCACCGGCAACACCGGCAACTGCACCGACATCCCCACCA
>CAXBAZ010000783.1:0-2368 GCA_963973395.1 uncultured Acidimicrobiaceae bacterium | reverse complement strand
CGACGCCCGGATCTTCTCGACGAGTTCGAACGGCGCCACCGGAGTGAGGTCGCCGGTGTTGGTGATGGTCACCACGCCGTAGTCGGGTGTTTCCGTGACCTGCACGCCGATCGCCCGCAGCAGTTGGGCCATGATGCCCACGTCGACGATTCCCGGGACGTTGGTGATCTCGAACGTGCCGTCTGCGAGCAGGCTCGCCGCCATCAGCTTGAGTACCGAGTTCTTGGCACCCGGCACCAGCACCTCACCGCTCAGCGGTGCTGCGTGATGCACCCTGATACAGCGCTCGGGTTCACTCACCACGTTCACAGTATGCCGATCTCCGGTTTGATGCGGGGCGGCGAGACGAGGGCACTGGGCACACAGCTCGACGGCGTTATGCTCCGCCCGTGTTCACCCGGTCGGCCACCCGCGTGTGGCCGAACGAGACCGCCACCCACGAGCGGCTGCTCGCCGAACGTCGAGACCTCGTCCACGAACGTGCCGGCGTCACCACCGAGACGTCGGTGACGTTCGAGCAGGCCGAGGGACCGTTCCGAGCGTACGAACGCACGGTCACGGTCGCCGACGACCGCATCGTCGAGACGACGTCGTACCGACTTCGCATCCCCTGGTTCGGATGGCTGTTCGCGATCCCGGTCTGGGCCCACCTGGCGCGGCGCGGCGGCACGCTCGCCCACGCCGCCCGGAGCGCGCCACCGTGGTGGGCGCCACCCGACCGCATCGACGAGCGACAGGCCCTGGTGCTCGGGCTGCTCGCGGCCGCCTCGATGTCGTCGGCGTTCACCAACACCCTGTTCACCCAGACGGCACAGTTCGCCGCCGACGACTTCGGCATCGGCGACGTCGGGTTCAGCGTCGCCGGTGCCGTCGTGCGGGCCGGCATCATCGTCGCCGTGCCGTTCGCGGTGCTCGCCGATCGGGTGGGCCGCCAGAAGGTGATGCGGGTCGTCGCATGGACGGCCCCGACGATCACCGCGATGGGGGCGTTCGCTCCCACGTTCCCGATCCTCGTCGCCACGCAGACGATCGGTCGCCCGCTCGGCCTCGCCCTCGACTTCCTGATCGCCGTCGTCGTCGCCGAGGAGATGCCGCGCAACAGTCGGGCCTATGCCGTCAGCATCATGGCGATGGCGAGCGGCCTCGGCGCCGGCATCGCGGTGATGGCGCTCCCGCTCGCCGACCTCGGCGACAGCGGATGGCGATACGTCTACCTCGTGACGTTGATCTGGCTCGTGGTGGCCGTCGACATCAGCCGCCGCCTGCCCGAGACGGTGCGGTTCGTGCGCGAGCACGTCGTGGCGCCACGCCTGGACCGGCGCCGCTTCGCGATCCTCGCGACGGTCGCGGTGTGTGCGAACTTCTTCGTCGCCCCGGCCAGCTTCTTCCAGAACCGCTACCTCCGCGAAGTTCGCGGCTTCGACGCCGGCACGATCTCGCTGTTCACGCTGACCACGGCCACGCCCGCCGGTATCGGTCTGGTGATCGGTGGGCGGCTCGCCGACGTCCGGGGGCGGCGGCGCCTGATCGCCCTCACGGTGCCGGTCGCGACCGCGCTCGTGCTGGCGTCCTTCGTCGTCGACGGCCCACCGATGTGGATCGCGGCGTTCGCGGGCGGGTTCATCGGCGGGATCGCGCTCCCCGCACTCGCGGTCTACCGTGCGGAGCTGTTCCCGACCGGCAACCGGGGTCGCGCCGCCGGGCTCCTCACGGCAGCTGCGCTGGTCGGCGGCATCGGCGGCCTGCTGCTGGTCGGCCAACTGCTCGACCGGGGATGGTCGTACGGCCAGGCGATCGGCGTCGTGGCGCTGGCCCAGGTCGTCGTGGTCGCAGTCGTGTTGACGCTGTTCCCCGAGACCGCCCATCGCGAACTCGAGGATCTCAACCCGCTCGATCGAGTCAGCGTGCCCAGCGATCCAGGAAGTCCTTGACCGCACCGGCGACGGTGTGATCGGCCCCTTTGAGGTCGTGGCCGCGTCCCTCGATCCAGATGTGCGTCGGCTTCGCCCGCTTCGGCATCGTGGCGGTCCACTCGGCGAACTCCGCCGGTGATCCGAACGGGTCGTTCGTGCCGGAGATGAACAGCGTCGGCACCTTGATCTCGGGCAGGTGTTCGACGCGGAGACGATCCGGCTTGCCCGGTGGGTGCAAGGGGTACGAGATCAGCACGAGACCGACGAGTCGGGCCGGAGGCGGCCGCCCATCGGCACCGGCGGCGATCATCGAACACATGCGGCCGCCCATCGACCGGCCGCCCATCACGAGCGGGGCGTCGGGATCGAGCTCGTCGAGCTGCCGGCGGATCGCGTCGAGGAGCTTCGGTGCCCGGTCGGGGGCGCGGCGGCCCTCCGTGCGGTACGGGAAATCG
>CAXBAZ010000782.1:0-2384 GCA_963973395.1 uncultured Acidimicrobiaceae bacterium | reverse complement strand
CGCCGTGGCGCCGGCCGACCTCGTGGCGCTGCTCGACGCGACGGTCGCCGACATCGCCGCCTGAACGACGCCTCAGTGGCTGGGGTGGCGGAGCATCGCCTCGATGCGGGCGACACGGGTCCGCGCTGGCGGGTGCGACGTCGTCAGCCGGCCCCGCCACCCGGCGGCGCGGTGACCCCCACCGAGACGGATCACCGTCCGCAGTGCGTCAGCGAGTGCACGTCCGTATCCCATTCGGACCGCCCGGCGGTCGGCCTCGAACTCCGACCCGTGGGCCACGACGTTCGAGAGGGCGTCGGAGGCGTGCAGCGCGGCGAGGAACACCCAGGCGACGCCGTTCAGGACCGCCGCCACGATGTGTCCGATCGCCGTGAGCGCCGCCGAGTGCGACGCGAAGGAGTCGGTCGCCGCACGGGCGACGTTCTGGAGGTAGAAGCCGATCCGGGCCAGCATCAGCACCGGGAGCGACAGCCAGTGGCCGATCGTCAGGGCCAGGGTGTGGAGTCCGAGGTGATGGCTCAGCTCGTGGGCGAGCACGCCGGAGAGCTCGCGCGAGCTCAGCTCGTCGAGCGCGAACGACGTGACGATCAGCAGGTGGCCGCCGCACGCGAACGCGTTCAACTCGTCCGAATCGATCACACGGATCGAATAGCGGTACTGCGGCAGGTTCGCGGCCACGGCGAGGTCGCGCCAGATCGGCGTGATCACCGCGAGTTCCTCGGGTTCGGGCTTGCGGGCACCGAACACCGGCCCGAGCACGAGCGCCTGCACGCTCGGCACGAGGAGGCCGATCCCGGCGATCAGCCAACCGATCGGCAGCACCCAGTACGGCACGCCGGTCACGAGCCACAGCGGGAGCCAGATCAGCGCCAGCGCGAGCAACCAGAACGGGACGAGTGCGGCGACAGGGAACAGTGCTGCGACGGCGGATCGGTCGATCTGCCGGCTCCTGCCCACCACCGCCGATGCCATGCGCCGATGATACGAGTTGCGCCGCTCTCGACGTGTTTGCACAATGTCCACGATCCGGACCGCGTCAAGAACCCTTCAAGTCGCCCGCGGATCGTGCCGAAGTGGATTCGTGGATTCGAATGCCATCGCGGCGTCCGAGCCGAGTGCGTCGCCTGCGGTCAGAGAACTGTTGGAACGTGCGGCCCAGGACCAGGAACTGAACCCGGCCGGCGCGCGGCGCCACGCCCTCCAGGCGCGCGTCGTCGCCCGCGCGAACGCCGATCGTGTCGGCGAGGCCGAGTCGCTCTACCGATTGGCGAGCCTCGCCCACTTCGGCGACGACCCCGAGGACGCCTTCGGGTTGGCGATGGAGGCCAGCGAGGTCGCCGAGCAGTGCGGCGCACAACTGGTCGAGGCCTGGGCGATCCATCTGCTCGGCATCGTCCACTACCAGGCATCGAACTTCTCCGAGGCACTCGAACACTGTCTGCGTGCGCTCGACGTGTACCAGGCGACCGGCCACGGCGTCGACGCCGGCAACATCTTGAACACGGTTGCCGCCGTGTACCACTCGATGGGCGACAACGACCGCGCGATCGTCACCTACGAGCAGGCGTTGGCCGCTGCCGAACCGTACGGGCGGCCCGAGATGGTCGCGTTGATCCTCGGCAACATCGCCCGCATCCGGTCGTCGCGCTCCGAGTACCTGCCCGCCGTGTCGCTCGGACGTCGGGCGGTCGAGATCGCACGTGAACACAGCCCGTCGATCGTCACGAACCTGCTCGCCGACCTCGCCGAGGCGTACATGGGTCTGGCCGACCACCAGAAGGCGGCCGAGTGCTTCACCGAAGCCCGTCGGGTGCTCGCCCAGATGTCGGACGACGGATCCGAACCGTCGTACTCGGCTCAGCTCGGCGTGATGGTCGCCGAAGGCCGGGTCGCGCTCCGCCGCGGCGCACTCGACGACGCGATCAGCGTGCTGCAGGCGGCACTCGACATGTCGGAACGGACCGAGTCGAAGGAGTACGAGCTCGAGGTCAACGACCTGCTGGCCACCGCCTTCAAGCGCAGCGGCCGGTTCGAGGAGGCGCTCGAACGGCGTGAGACCCACGATCAGCAGCACCGACAGATGTTCACCCACGCGGCCGATCTCCGGCTGCGGACCCTGCAGGTCGCCCACGAGACGGCCACCGCACGCCACCAGGCCGAGATCTTCCGGCTGCGGCACCAGGACCTCGGCCTTCCGGATCTCGACGTCGCCGACGCCGCCACCGAAGAGGCGATCACCCCGTCGCACCACCTCGAAGCGTTCGAACAGCTCGCGATCCTGACCGAGTTCCGCGATTCGGAGACGGGCGCCCACACCGACCGGGTCGGCGACATGGCCGCCGAGATCGCACATGCGCTCGGCAAGTCACCGGAGTGGTGCGAGC
>CAXBAZ010000781.1:0-2384 GCA_963973395.1 uncultured Acidimicrobiaceae bacterium | reverse complement strand
CGTCATCACCGAGGTGGCCGACGGACAGCCAAGTGCGTCCGCCTGGATTCCGGAATGGGCACAGTCGCTCATCTGGGACGACCATCGCAAGTGCATTGAACGGATCGAGGCCTGGGAAGTCGACGAGACCGTGCGGGTCGACCTTCGCTGCGGCCAGACCGCGTTGGTCAAGTTCCTCTTCATCTACGCCTCCGGTGAATCGGAGCACGCTGATCGACTCCAGCGTTATCAGGAGCACCATGTTCCATCGCTGGAGCAACATTTTCGTGGGGCGTTCGGCGCTCGGCTCTACGTGTCCAACGTCGTGCAGCGGCAAGCAGCCACCACTGACGAGTACGGCGACGGCGCGGCATACACCGGCGGCTATGCCCCCGCCGCATCCGTCCTTGCCCTAGACGAGTTCTACTTCGACAACGGGGAGTGGGCGGACGAGTTCTTCAGTTCGGAGCAGGTGCTGGGACTGATGCGTGACTCTGAGCTGGGTCGTGCCGAGGGCTACGCCATCAGCGAGTTCATCGGGGTGGACAAGCGAATACCCACCTGCGGCGACGTCTAGTTTGACACGCCGTCCCAGTTTACTTATGCTTTATTAAAACGCCTCGGACTCGAGGCCGTCTGGGGGGAATCACCATGAAGCACAGCACCTCGAAGCCGGTTCGTCTGGGCGCTTTCGTCGCAGTCGTTGGATTACTCACGTTGAGCGCGTGCGGCGGCGACGACGACGACACGCCGGCAGCCGAACCAACTGCGGACACCGAAATCACGGAACCTACGCAGACGACGGCCGCGCCGGAAGAGACCGAAACCACAGAACCGACGGCGGACACCGATTCCACAGAACCGCCCCAGACGACGGCCGCGCCTGAGGACAGCGACGTCGAGTTGGAGGCGGTGACGCTGACCATTCCGGTGGCTGTCCAGAACTCGGGTCCGCTTGCGACATACAGCGAGAGCATGGTCAACGGGTATCTCCTGGCCGCCGATGAGATCAACGCAGCAGGTGGCGTAGTGGTCGGCGATGCGCGCTACGAGTTTGAGTTTGACTTCATCGACGACGGCGGCGATGCCGCGAACGGTGCGGCCATCGTCCGACAGGTTGTGAGCGACGGCGACCCGATCCTGATGGGCTTCCCGGCCAGCGCGGTCCTGTCCGCTGCGGCGCCTATTGCCGCCGAATCTCCTGAGGATCTGCTCTTGTTCCCAGTGGGAACGCTGAACGGTCTGACCGAACTCGGTGAGAACATCTTCCGCAATCGTCAGCCGACGGGAACGCCGCAACATGCCGACGCGATGTTTGACGTCATCAACGACCTAGCTCCCGAGAGCCTTGGGATCTTTCTGAACGAGAGCAACCCGGTGTACGTGGCTCTGGCCGATCAGGTGAGCGAACTGGCCAGCGACGCCGGCATCTCGATCACCGGAACCCAGCGCTTTTCGACCGGCACCACCGATTTCGCCCCGCTGGTGACCAATATGCGGGCCGACAACCCAACGGCCGTGCTCATCGTGGGGAACCCGCCGGCTGACATCGCCGGCATTCTGAACGAAATGCAATTGCAGGGCCTCGACGCAGTGGGCATCACTAACGACGCATCGCTTCAACAACTGATGATCGACTCCGCTGCCGACGGCGCCCTCAACGGTCTCAACAGCGTCGCCGTACCAACCAATGAGGTCATCGCAGAACTCGGCGGCGACTTCTCCAGCTCGTTCTTCGAACGCTACGAGGCTGAGTTCGGAATATCCGGCGGGACCTACTCCCCGTCCGCATATGACGACCTCCACATTCTCGCCGCAGCAATGGCCCAGGCCGGCTCGCTCGAAGTCCCGGCGTTGATCGCAGCCATGAGTGAGCTGTCCGTCGACGACGTCACGCTCGTCGAGTCGACCGTGATCTCGCAGGACGGCCTTCTGTTCAACGACATCCGCCAGGTGGTGCGTCCCTACGCTCACTTCGTCTACGGCGAGGATGATGGAATCCCCGTGTTCATTGGGCTCATCGAGCCGCAGTAGTGGGCAGCTCGAGTCCTGATCATCGCGCAGCCGGGAAGCCGGCATGCTGATCATTCAGCAGTTGGTGAACGGGATCACCTTCGGCGCGATCATTGCGGTCGCAGCACTTGGGCTGACACTGGTCTTCGGCGTGCTCAGGATCCCGAACTTCGTCCACGGCCAGACGCTCACGATTGGCGGGTTCTTCACTCTTTACCTTGTCACCCGCCACGGCTTGAACTTCTTTCTGGCGTTGATAGTCGCAGCGGTGCCCGTCGCCGCAATCGGCATGCTCATCGAGCGGATCACGTTCAGGCCCTTGATCGGCCGCAACCAGGAGGCCCAGTTCGTCGCTGCGTTGGCGATGTTTACGATCATCGAGGCGATCATCG
>CAXBAZ010000780.1:0-2388 GCA_963973395.1 uncultured Acidimicrobiaceae bacterium | reverse complement strand
GGCGGCGCATCACCCGTTGCCAGATGCGCGTGACGACCGGGATCGAATCGTTCGTCGGACCGTGGGTCGGATCGGTCACCGAATCGTCGTGGGACGGCTCCGGTTCGGCCGCGTCCGGATCGGTCGCAGGGGACGCGCGGTCCGGTTCGTCGACGGTCACGTCGGCGGGTTCGGGCTCGCGTCGCTGGGTGTCCAGGTCGTCAGTCATGGGCGCCCGTCATTGTGCCAGCTGGGCCCACACCCCCGGCGTCACCCGGTCGATTGCAGCACGACCACCAATCCGGCCGCGTTGAACGCCGCGTGCGTCACGATCGCGGGACCGATCCGTCCCGTCAGCACGACGCATCCGCCGAACACGATGCCCGCGAGGAGCAACCCGGGGTACTCGACCGGGCTGAAGTGCACGAGCGCGAACCACAGGGAGGTCGACACGAGACCGAACCCGGCGCCGATCGTGCTCGTCACCGACCGCTGCAGGAGGCCGCGGTACACGAACTCCTCGACCAGTGGCGCACCGACGACCACCACGACCACGAGCAGCACGGTGAGCCAGCCGCCGGCCCGGTCCGCCAGGTCCTGAGCTCGCTCCTCGATCCGCTCGTCGGAGAACGTGTCGGGCCACCACGCACGCAGCGGCAGGTACAGCACCGGGACGAAGGCGAGCTGGGTCGCGACCCCGAGCGGGATGCCGACGAGGTCGATCGGCCGGAACGTCGCGGCGTAGTCGGCGACCGGATCGCCGGTGCCGAACCGCCGACTCGCCACGACCAGCGCGGCGATCATCACGGCCCAGGTCGCGGCCGACGCCGCGGACAGTTGCGGGATCGTGAGGTCGTCGCCGAGCGACGCCCCGAGCAGGGCGATCATCGCCGGCGCCGCAACCAAGGTGCCCACGATCCACGCGGCCGACCACGTGCCCATCGCCTGGGCGATCGTGATCGGGGTGGCGTCCGCGGCCGGACGGGAGGGAGCGATCGCGGTCACGGCCGCGGATGGTATCGGTCGATCGAAGTCAGACGGCGATCAGGTCCGGGCGGACGACGGCCCGCCGGTCGAGCACCTGCCACCCCTGCGGAGCCGTCAACCGCCCGGCGTGGCGCGCGCAGAGGTCGTAGGCGTGCGGATCACGTTCGGGACTGAGGTGATCGAGCCACACTTGCGCGTGCGCGTACTGGTAGGTGAGCGTCACGGCGGCAGCTTCGCTGCAGCCCGTCCTGGAACACTGCCTCGTCACGGCCGCAACCGTAGGACGCCACGTCGCCCCGATCGTGGATCTCGGGCGTCGACTGTTGCGCGTCCGACCTGGCAAGCGTGCCCCGTACCCGTAGCATGGTTGCATGGACAAGTTGCCTCCTCCGCCCCCTCCTCCCCCGCCGGGGCGCGGCCGTCCGTCAGGTCCTCGTCCCGAGCGTGACCGCAAGCCGAACTTCCCCGGATCGGGTGGCGGCAACGACGACGGTACCCCGACGCCGAACGCCTGGCGCAAGTGGCTGCCGTGGGTCGCCATCGGAGCGTTCCTGGCGATCTTCCTGGTGCCGTCGCTGCTCTCCGGCGACGAGGGCGAGGAGATCAGCTTCAGCGACTTCATGGCCAACGTCGCCGCCGGCGAGGTCGAGTCGGCCGAGTGGGAGAACGGCACCGGCAAGATCACCGGTGAACTGGACAGCGGCACCAAGTTCGTGACCGTCGGCAGCGCCGACGGGCCCAACGACGCCCAGACCGATCTGCTCAGAGACAACAACGTCGACTACAAGTTCGACAACCCCAGCTCGAACTTCCTGCTCAACATCCTCGGCCTGATGCTGCCGGTCATCCTGATCATCGGCTTCTTCGTCTGGATGCAGCGCCGTGCACAGGGCCAGATGGGCAACGTGATGTCGATCGGTCGCAGCCGCGCCAAGGCGTACTCGACCGACAAGCCGTCGACCACCTTCGCGGACATCGCCGGCTACGAAGGCGTCAAGACCGAGATCAACGAGGTCGTCGACTTCCTGCGGATGCCCGAGCGGTTCCGCGAGATCGGCGCCCGCGTCCCCAAGGGCATTCTCCTCGTCGGCCCCCCGGGCACCGGCAAGACGCTGTTCGCCCGTGCGGTCGCCGGCGAGGCCGGCGTCGGGTTCCTCTCCGTCACCGGTTCCGACTTCATGGAGATGTTCGTCGGCGTCGGCGCCAGCCGCGTCCGCGACCTGTTCCAGCAGGCCCGCCGGATGGGCAAGGCGATCATCTTCATCGACGAGATCGACTCGATCGGCCGCAAGCGCGGCGCCGGCCTGGGTGGCGGTCACGACGAGCGCGAGCAGACCCTCAACCAGATGCTGTCCGAGATGGACGGCTTCGAGACCTCCGAGGGCATCGTGATCATGGCGGCCACGAACCACAGCAGGACCC
>CAXBAZ010000779.1:0-2391 GCA_963973395.1 uncultured Acidimicrobiaceae bacterium | reverse complement strand
GGGTGGCCGGCCGTGTCCGCCGCCGGCCTGGATCGGTACCTCGTCGACCTGGCAGCTGATCCGACCACCGCGGCCGAGCACGACCGGATCCTCGGCGCCGCCCGCAAGATCGCGGAGCGCGACCTCGGTGTGGCCGTCGCCCAGGGTTGGGAGTTCGGGGCGACGACGGTGTCGGCGTCGCTCGCGCTGGCGGCCGCTGCGGGCGTCTCCGTGTTCGCGACCGGCGGCATCGGCGGCGCGCACCGCGGTGCCGACGCGACCGGCGACGTCAGCGCCGATCTCGACGCGTTGGCGCACCACGCCGTCGTCACGGTGTGCGCCGGCGCCAAGGCCTTCCTCGATCTCGGCCGCACGCTCGAGTACCTCGAGACCGTCGGCGTGCCGGTGCTCGGTTGGCGCCACGACGACTTCCCGGCGTTCTACACGCGATCGTCCGGATTGCCGGTGCCGCACCGCGTCGACACCGCGGCCGAGGTCGCGAGTGTGCTGGCGAACCGCACCCGTGAGCGTTCGGGCGTGCTGGTCGGGGTGCCGATCCCCGTCGCCGACGAACTCGACCCCACCGAACTCGACCGGGTGCTCGACGACGCCCTCACCGACTGCGACACCGCCGGCATCACCGGCGCCGCGATCACCCCGTTCGTGCTCGGCCGCATCGCCGAGGCCACCGACGGCCGCAGCGTGCCGGCCAACCTCGCCCTCGCCGAGAACAACGCCCGCGTCGCCGCCCGGATCGCCGTCGCCGTCGCCGAGATATCCCGCGCCTGACCGGGTGGGGGTCCGACCCCATCTGGTCACATCCGGTCAGAGGTCCGCGAGCGTCGATTCGACGTGGTCGAGGAACTCGATCCGGCGCTGCTCGTCGCAGGTGTCGACGCCGTACAGCGCGCACCACGTGGTGCGGGTGCGGCGGGCACACATCGCCCTGATCGAGCGCGTGACGGTGCGCTTGCCGCTCTCACCCTCCAGGGCGTTGAGCAGCTTCGACGATCCGTGCGTGGTCACCACGACGATCCGTCGGACGTTGCGCAGCTTCGGCGTCGGGGTCCGGTCACCGTCTCGCATCTCCCACGCGACACCCGCCACCCACACCCGGTCGATCCACCCCTTGAGCATCGCCGGCTGGCCGCTCCACCAAGTGGGGTAGATCAGCACCAGCGCTTCGGCCCACGCCAGGTCGTCCGCGTACCGCTGGAGTTCGGGGGCGACGCCCGGCTCCTTGTGCGCGCGGCGCTCGTCGGCGGTCATCGCCGGGTCGAAACCGTCCGCGTACAGGTCGGTGAGACGCACGTCGTGTCCGGCGCGGCGCAGCCCTTCGAGAGCCCGCTCGCGGGCGGCGGCGATCAGCGACCCGGGGTTGGGATGGCAGTAGACCGCGAGCACGCGCATCAGACGCCGGCCAGCCGTTGCTCGATGCGGGCCAGGAACGCCGTGCGGTCCGCCGGCGTCGTGGTGTCCATGCCGTACAGCGCCAACCACTCGGGACGGGCGCGCAGCCCACACGACATCCGCAGTGCACGCGTCAGGATCCGTCGACCGTTGTCGTTGACGAGCCGCACGGCCAGGCGCGGTGACCCGTACGTGCTGATGCCGACGATCCGTCGGACGTGGCTCAGGCCGGGGCGGACCTTGCCCGACGACTCGTCGAACCGGAAGCCGACGCCGGGGACCATCACCCGTTCGAGCCAGCCCTTCAGGATCGCGGGCAGTCCGCTCCACCACGTGGGATACACGAACACGAGGATCTGGGCGGCCTGCAGCAGCTCGGCATGGGCGGCCACCTGCGGGTCGAGGATCGGGTGCTCGGTGTCGTAGGCGATCCGCTCCTCGTAGGACATCGCGGCCCGGAACCCCTCGGCGTACAGGTCGATCGTGTCGACGTCGTGGCCCGCGGCGCGTAGCCCCTCGATCGCACGACCGGCCGCGGCATGGCTGAACCCGTCGGCACACGGGTGGGCGATCACCACGAGCGCCTTCATCGCTCCCTCATCGTGTGGGCAATCGTGCTGCGAGCGAACGCTTCACCTCGGGCCACTCGTCGTCGACGATCGAGTACACGGCGGTGAGCCTCGGGGACGGCCTGTCGGCGTCGGCGCGCAGACGGTGGTTGCGCAGCAGCCCCTCGAACGAGGCGCCGATGCGCAGGATCGCGTCGCGGCTGCGTTGGTTGCGTGCATCGGTGCAGATCGCCACCCGCCACACGTCGAGTTCCTCGAACGCGTACTGCAGCAGCAGGCACTTCGCCTCGGTGTTGATCGCCGTTCGCTGGGCGGCTGCACCGAGCCACGTGCCGCCGATCTCGATCTCGTCGGGCTCGGCCCGGCCGCGCCACCAGTGCGGGTCGAGGTAGCGCGTGCAGCCCACGACGTCCCCGGTGTCGAGTCGACGTTG
>CAXBAZ010000778.1:0-2392 GCA_963973395.1 uncultured Acidimicrobiaceae bacterium | reverse complement strand
AGTGGATGGTCATGGTGACTCCTCGAGCCGTTGGCTCGGGTCGAGGCGACGAGCCTGCACCGGGCGACAGCGCTACTGGCCGTCCTGCCCAGACGAGGCGACTCAATCCAAGGACGTCATCGTACCGCTCAACTGCGTCGGTGTCCGGTCGTGGCCGGAAATCACCCGAACGGGGAGGGCGCGCCGATACGGTGAGTCCGTTCGCCGTCACCCTGATGGCGACGGGATCACGACGAATCGGAGTTCCGATGGATGCGCTCCGGATGACACGCTGCCGATCGGTCGATCTGCACCCGGATCCGCGTCGCGTGATCACCAAGCCGTTCATCCCGGGCGGCGAGACACCGACGGACGGACCCTCGCGCATTCAGGTCGTGGTCGAACGGATCGCGGCGATGTCGGATCGTTCTGTTGCCGACACACTGGCGAATGCCCGAGCGGACTTCGCGGGTCGGCACCTCGATCTCGACGCAGCATGGGAACGCAGCCACGGCATCGTCGCGGCACGACTCGCCCACGAGGGACGCCCCGTCCCGCCGAGTTCGGTCGATCGCCAACGCCTCACCGGGGCGTACTTCACGCACGAGTACTCGATCGAGGCAGCAGCGCTCGGCAACCCCTCGATCGTGGCCGCACCGGATCAGTCCGGTCTCGCTGCCGGCGAGGTGCGCTTCGTGCTGAGTCTGCGGGCGGTCGGTGAGGGCCACATCTCGTCGATCGAGTTCAGGACGGGTGTCGTCGGCGCCGACGCGTCGATCCGACTCGACGAAGGCAGCAGGTTCGCGGTCACCGGCGACAAGACGCCCCACGCGTACGACAAGGACTTCTTCACGACCAAGCTCGACGACCTGGCGGTGTTGAACGACGTCGGAGCACTCGTCCTCGACCGCCTCCGGGATCGGTTCACGATGACCGAGTTGGAAGCCGCGATCGATGCACTGGAGAAGGACGATGGCATCGAACCCTCGATCTCCGGTGAGACGACGCATGTGCTGCACTGGTTGGCGACGTCCAACTACAGCACCTCGTTCCCAGCGTCCGTCGAACTCTCCGAACGAGTCCTGTTCCCGAGCGGACCCACCGAGAGTCGCGGCATGGAGGATGCGCGGTTCGTACGGTTCGTCGGCGACGACGGGGCGGTCACCTACTACGCGACCTACACCGCGTTCGACGGGCACCAGATCCTGCCGCAGCTGCTCGAGACGAAGGACTTCACGGAGTTCCGTGTGTCGACACTCACCGGGCGGGCGGCGCACAACAAGGGGATGGCGATCTTCCCCCGCCGGATCGACGGCCAGTTCGTCGCCCTCGGTCGACAGGACAACGTCAACAACTATGTGATGACGTCGTCCAACATGCGTGTCTGGCGCGACGCCACCGTGATCCAGGAGCCCGAGCGTCCGTGGGAGCTCATGCAGCTCGGGAACTGCGGTTCACCGCTGGAGACCGAAGCCGGGTGGCTGGTCATCACCCACGGCGTCGGTCCCATGCGCAGCTATGCGCTCGGTGCGCTGCTGCTCGACCTCCACGACCCGAGCCGGGTGATCGGACACCTCAAGGAGCCGCTGCTCGGCGCCCTCGACGACGAGCGGGAGGGGTACGTGCCGAACGTCGTGTACTCGTGCGGCAGCATGATCCACGGCGAACACCTGGTGCTGCCCTACGGCTACGCCGACACCGGCGCCCGCATCGCCACGGTCCGGCTCGACGAGTTGCTCAGCCGACTGACCAGTTCGGTCCGCTGAGTGGCCCGGCCGCCACGCCTGCAGCGACGGAGCGTGGTACGTACTGGAGCGTCGAGATCAGGGCGAGTGTGGACTCCGCACCCTGGTTGAGGTTGGGTCCCGACGCCAGCAGGCCGTCGTAGCCGCCGTTCGTCTCGGCGTCCCACATCACCGCGCCGACGTCGTTGTCGCCGGCGAACCATCCGATCGCCAGGTCGACCCCCACTCGCCAGCTGTCGTCGCCCGTCACCGACTGGGCGCGATGACACGCGTCGGCGAGTGCTGCGATCTCGATCGGTTGCTGATCGAAGCGGCCGGCGCGGTCGTGTCGTCCCGCGCCGCCGACGGGGGTCGGCGAGAGGTGTCCGTCGATCGTTTCGCGATCGAGCAACCAGCGCAAGAGCGTCAGCCCGTCGTCGATCACGTCGGGGCGGTCGAGCACGTGACCGGCGGCGATGAGCGCTTCGGGCAACGCTGCGTTGGCGTACGACAATCGAGGTTCGGGCCACGGCCAGTCGGGATCGGTCGACAGCGGTCCGACCGTGGTGATCGTGTCGGCGAGGAGGGCACGGGCTCGCTGGTGACGGGGGTCGAGCGCCGCGATCTCTGCGGCACCGAGCGCGGCGAAGGCCATGGCTCGACGGTGGGGTGCACGATGCATCACGCCG
>CAXBAZ010000777.1:0-2393 GCA_963973395.1 uncultured Acidimicrobiaceae bacterium | reverse complement strand
CGACCGAAGGGTCGCGTCGTTCTTCGAGGACGAACGCCTACGGCGCGTGTTCAGCTTCCAGGCGATCGCCGCCGGCGTCGCTCCCCATCGCGCCCTGGCGCTCTACTCGGTCAACACGTACACCGACACGGTGGCCGGTGTGTACGCGGTCGACGGCGGGCTGCACGCCGCCGCTGCCGCGTTGGCCGGGGTCGTGGGGCGGGCCGGTGCCACGTTCGAGTACGGGTCGGCCGTCACCCGCATCCTGCGCGACGGTGCGGGCGTCACCAGCGGCGTCGAGCTCGAGAACGGTGAACGGCCACCGCCCGACGCTGCGGTGCACAACCTGCACTTCGGAGCCGCATGGGAGGATGCCTTCGACGACATCACCCGGCGCGGGCGACCGATGGGAGATCCGTCGATGCTCGTCAGCATTCCCTCGCTCGGCGATGCGACGCGGGCCCCGGCCGGCTCGTCGACGCTGTTCGCCCTCGAGCCGGTGCCGAACCTCGACGGGAAGGTCGACTGGGTGCGCGACGGCGAGCGGCTCGCCGATCGCCTTCGCCGCCGCGTGGCCGACGCCGGCTACCCGGCCGACGACGTTCGGATCGAGCGGACGATCGGCCCCCTCGAGTGGGAGCGGATGGGCCTCGAGCGCGGCACACCGTTCGCACTCGCGCACACCTGGCGCCAGACCGGTCCGCTGCGGCCCGCCAACCACGACGACCGCGTCCCCGGCTTGTTCTTCACGGGGTCGTCCACGGTGCCCGGCGTCGGCGTGCCGATGGTGCTCGTGTCGGGCAAGTTGGCCGCCGAACGGGCATGCCGATACGCCCGCGAGACCTCGACCGTGCGCTGGTGAACATCGCCGACGAGCCCGAACGTCGATGCGTCTCTCCGGCGCCGTGGAACCCCGTCGTCAACCGCCGGCCGGCGATGCAACACTGCCCGCATGGACATCCGTACGATCCGCGACGAGCACGAGCTGGCGGTGCTCGCGGCCTGTGCAGCCCCGCTCCAGCAGCAGCCGGAGACCCACGTCGTCTACTTCGGTCAGGATGCCGACGGCATCCGTGCGGAGCTGGCCGACACGACATGGAACGAGGTGTCGGCGGTGGCGACCGACGGCGACGCGGTCGTCGGCTGGCTGGTCGGTGACGTCGACCCCGACATGGGACGTGTCTGGTGGCTGGGTCCCTTCGTCGTCGCCGACGACTGGGAGGCGGTGGCGACCGAGCTGTTGGCCGCCGGACGTCGGCAGCTCCCGGCCGGAGTCGACGAGGAGGAGCTGTCGGTCGACGCCCGGTTCGAACGCTTCCGCGTCTGGGCCGCCGCGCACGGCTACGTCGAGGAGGAAGGCTCGTACGTCCTGGAACTCGCCGGTGGACTCGAGCCGAGCAGCGGGGCGGTCCGAGAGATCACCGACGCCGACCGGGACGCGGTCGCGCGGCTCCACGAGGAGCTGTTCCCGGGGACCCACACCACCGGATCCGAACTCGCCGCCGGTCACGACGAGACCCATCGCCGGCTGGTGGTGGAGTCCGACGGCGAGGTCGTCGCGTACATCGCGGTCGAGCGCCAGGCCGATGGCAGCGGATACATCGACTACCTGGGCGTCGCCCCGGCCGCCCGCCGACGCGGCCTCGGTGCCGATCTCGTGCGCGCCGGCGTCGCCGAGCTGCAGCGTCTGGACGTCACGAGCATCGGCTTGACCGTGCGCGTCGGCAGCGAGGGCGCGTGCGAGCTCTACCGGTCGCTCGGCTTCGCCGAGGAGCGGGTGGCGATCCCACTCCGCCGCGGATTCTCGCTGGCCTGACGCGACGGCCACTCCGAGCTCTCGCCGGCCAGGGCCCTCACGGTGTCGCGGGCGCCTGTCTGGTAGGACAGCGGATGTGAAAGTCGTCGTCGTCGGGTCGGGAATCGGAGGGCTGACCGCATCGATCCGGTTGGCGGCCGCGGGCCATCACACGGTCGTACTGGAACGCAACCCGATCGTCGGCGGCAAGGTTGCCGAGCTCGACGAGGCCGGGTATCGATTCGATCTCGGTCCGACCGTGTTGACCCTCCCGCAGGTGTTCGACGACGTGTTCCGTCTGGCCGGTACGACGCTCTCCGATCAGGTCGACCTCGTCCGACTCGACCCGCAGTGCCGCTACCGGTGGCCGAACGGTTCGACACTCGACGTCCGCGACGATCCTGCGGCGACGGTTACCGAAGTCGAGCGAATCTCGCCGGGATCGGGACCGGCGTGGCACGGGTTCGTCGAACATGCGGGCGACGTCCGGCAGGCCGGCGAGCGAACGTTGCTCGCGGGGCCGGCATCGTCGTCGCTGATGGCGCGGGTGACGTCGCCGGTCGACATCGCTCGCGTCGACGGCCGCCGCACGCTTGCCAAGGCCTCCGAGAAGTTCTTC
>CAXBAZ010000776.1:0-2395 GCA_963973395.1 uncultured Acidimicrobiaceae bacterium | reverse complement strand
GGTCCTTCCCGGCGACAAGGCATCCAAGGTCGCCGAGCTCCAGGCCCAAGGCCGCAAGGTGGCGATGGTCGGCGACGGCGTCAACGACGCCCCGGCTCTCGCCCAAGCCGACGTGGGAGTCGCGATCGGTGCCGGAACGGACGTCGCGATCGAGACGGCCGACATCGTGCTGATGCGAAGCGACCCGCTCGACGTGCCCGTCGCGCTCCAGATCGGCCGCGGGACGGTCCGCAAAATGCGCCAGAACCTCGGCTGGGCCATCGGCTACAACGCGATCGCGCTCCCCATCGCGGCCGGCGTGTTCGAACCGGCCTTCGGGCTGGTGCTACGACCCGAGATCGCCGCGCTCTCGATGTCCGGGTCCAGCTTCCTCGTTGCTGTCAACGCGCTCCTGCTGAAGCGCCTGCGCCTCGCGGACCCCAGTCAGTCGGATGCCGAGGCACCCCGCGTCCAGCACCGACCCGCATCGGCTGATCGCGATCTCGGTGTCCACGACGCGTGAACTCCCCGCAAGTGAGATCCGGGAATTGTCCGGATGCGAGCATCGCCTCCCCGGGCGCACGCTCACACTGTGAACAATCCGCACAACACCGACCTACGCCGGTCGGGCCGTGGTCTCGCTCGCGGGCGTTTGACATCAGTTGTCACCAGCGCCGGACTCGGACTCGTCCTCGTCGCGCTTGCCGCCCGGCTCGATCCCGTCGTGGCCATCGCCACAGCAGTGTTCATGATCGTCGCAATCGCCGCGCTCCTATGGCACGCGGCGATGGAGAACCGCCGCTGGCGGCACGCACTCCGTATCGCGCGCGATGGCGGCGTGAGCGAGGCACGCGACGCCAGCCCGCCCTGATCCGAGTCCTGGCGAGAACGCCAACATGACGACGGTGAGGGTGATCGTGGTCATGTTCCTGTGGGCGGTGTGTTTCCCGCTCATCACCGCCGGGCTCGAACTCGCACCCCACCTCACGTTTGCGACCCTGCGGGCCGTTCTCGCCGGTGGGGCCCTCGTTGCCCTGGGTGTCATGTCGAGTCGCGTCTGGCCGACGGGCCGTTCGACCTGGCTGCTGCTCGGCGTCGCGGGCATCGGGGCGACCACGCTCGGCTTCTTCGGCATGTTCCATGCCGCCGAGTTCGTCGCGCCAGGAACGGCGACGGTGATCGCAAACACGCAACCGCTGCTGGCCGCTGTACTCGCCCACCTGGTGTTGAACGAGCGAGTCCGACCGCTCGGGGCGATCGGGCTCGGCCTCGGTTTCATCGGCATCGTGGTCATCGCGGGCGGTGGGGTAGCGAGCCAGGGCGGCGACGATGACCTGCGCGGCATCGCCTACATCGTGCTCGCTGCACTGGGCATCACCGTGAGCAACGTCGTGCTCAGACGTCTGGCAGGCGCCGTGGACCCGGTCATGGCCATCGGGGCGCAGTTGCTCTTGGGAGCGATCCCGCTGGCAGCGATCTCCGCGGTGACCGAGTCACCGAGCGACATCACGTGGTCGGTCACGTTCATTCTCAGCCTGCTGGGTCTGGCTCTGCCAGGAACGGCGCTCGCCTATTGGCTGTGGCTCACCGTGCTCGAGACCACACCCCTCAACCGGGCGAACGCGTTCAGCTTCCTCGTCCCGGCGTTCGGGATCACGCTGGGGATCGCCTTCTACGGGGAGGACCTCACCGTCCCGACCACGGTGGGCATGGTCATCACCGTTGCGGGCATCGTCGCGGTCAACCGATCGCATCATCCACCGACCACCGCCGCCAACGGCTCGTCAGCGTGACACGCTGCTGGCCAGGGGAGTCCACTGGGTCGCCATGCAAACGAATGTGAGCTCTGCAGCTCCGATGACATGGATCGCCGGTGCAAGGAGGTCGCGGTCGAAGGGCCGACGTCGAGGTTGGCCACGTTGCCAGCTTCGGTGCTGGACCGAGCGTCAATTCGCACCGCTCTGATCGCGTCGGTTCCGAGCAACACATCAAGCTCACATGTCCATCGTGCCGTCGGGTCGGGCGTGGGAGGCCATGAAGAGCCGCTCACCGAGCACGACGAGCACGATGCCCGCGGCCGCCACCCACAGGCCGAGCGGATCGACCGACGCCTTGACCCAAACGAATGCGCCGAGCACGAGGACATCAAGGACGATGGCACCGACCACGATGGCGCGCCGATGCTCGACGCGATCACGCAGGTGCCGCAACAGTCCCCAGTGGATGGCGATGTCCATGATCAGGTAGTAGATGGCGCCCAACGCTGCGATCCGGCGCAGATCCAGCGTGGCAGCGAGAGCGACGGCGAAGATGACGGTGTACACGGTGGTGTGGGTTCGCACCGTGCCGGGCATGCCGAAGTGCCGGTGCGGGACCTGGGTCATGTGCGTCAGCATCGCCAGCATCCGCGACGCCG
>CAXBAZ010000775.1:0-2396 GCA_963973395.1 uncultured Acidimicrobiaceae bacterium | reverse complement strand
GCATCATGAACATCCCCCACTTCCACGGTTCGCCGGAGCGGATCAGACGCTCACCCTCGCCGAGCCGGCGCGTGCACATCAGCACCAATCCCATCGCCAGGTCGGCGGTGGCGTCGGTCAACACGTCGGGTGTGTTCGAGACCTCCACGTTGTGGGCCCGGCAGGCCGGTACGTCGATGTTGTTGTAGCCGACAGCCACGTTGGCGACCATGCGCAGGTTCGGCGCCGCGGCGAGGAACGATTCGTCGACACGGTCGGTGAGCAGTGTGACCGCAGCATCGGCAGTGGCCAACTGCCGGTCCCGGACGTCGTCGGGGATCGGATCGTCGCCGTCCCATGCCCACACGTCGGCCGCGTCGCGAAGGATCTGCAGGCCTGCGTCCGGGATCCGCCCGGTCACGACGACCCGCTGCACGCCGCGACTCACGCCGAACCGATCCAGGCCGCCAGCTTGCCGAGTCCCTCGTCGATCGAGTCGACCGAGATGCCGGAGTACGCGAGCCGGATGTAGCGCTCGCGTTCGTCGGATCGAGCCGTGCCGAAGTGATGCCGGGTGCAGAACGAGACGCCCGTCTGTCGCAGCGCCGCCGTCGCGAATTCGGAGACCGATCCGAACCCGAGCCGGTCGACCGCGGCGGTGACGTTCGGGAACAGGTAGAACGTCGATTCGGGAGTCGCACACGAGACGCCGGGCACCTCTGCGAGGCCGGCGACCGCAGCGTCCCGCCTCCGTTCGAGCTCGGCGAGCAGGGCGGCGGCACCCGACGGGTCGCGGAGCGCCTCGACGCCGTTCGGCGACCGGCACCGGTCCGACGGCACACCCCAACCGCCATCCCGTCATCGCGAACTTCTTCGAGAAGGTGTAGAGGATCACGGTGCGTTCGGCCATGCCGTCCAACGCTGCGATCGAGGTCGACGTGCCCGAATAGCGCATCTCGAAGTAGGCCTCGTCCGACAGCACCATGAGATCGTGCTCGACCGCGATCCGTGCGATCTCCGCCATCTCCTCGGGCGTGCTCTCACAACCGAGCGGGTTCTGGAGGTTGTTGTAGATCAGCAGGCGCGCCTGCGGTGCGAGCTCGCGCAGCTGGTCGAGATCGATCGCGAATCCGGCCGGGGTCTCGCGGTAGCGGTACGGCAGGGCACGGCCGCCGTAGTAGTCGACCTGGCTCTCGTAGATCGGGTAGACCGGGTTGGGGTAGAGCCCGCCGTCGCCCGGGTTCATCAGCGTCTGGATGAACTTCGTGATCACCGGCTTGCCGCCGGGCTGCACGACGACGTTCGATCCCGAGAGTTCGAGCCCCCGCGCCCGGCCGATGTCGTCGGCGAGCGCATCGCGCAGCTCGGGGATGCCGGCCGCCGGGCAGTAGCCCGTCTTACCGTCGGCGATCGCGGCGTTCATCGCGTCGACGATGTTGCCCGGCGTCGGCAGATCGATGTCGCCGAGGTGGAACGGATACACACGGTTTCCCCGCGATGCCCAGTCGCTCGCGGCCTGCGAGACCGCGAACGCCGTCTCGGTGCCGAGTCGGTCCAGACGTTCGGCGAGTTGCATGTGTACCTCCAGGCTCGTCGGCCGCACCCCGTCGTGCGACGTCCCGCCACTGTAGACGGGGCCACGAACACGGTTCCCGTCCGCTCGGGGGCACGTGCCACACTCATCGCGTGGACGACCTTCGAATCGGCATCATCGGCGTCGGGGGCATGGGCTCGTTCCACGCGAGGGCGCTCGCCGCGCTGTCGGACGTGACGGTGGCAGCCGTCTCCGACCCGTACCGGCCCAACGCCGAGACGATCAGGGCCGAACTGGGTGCCGACATCGTCGATGATCCGCTCGACATCATCCGGACCGGCATCGTGGACGGTGTCGTGATCGCATCGCCCGACGACACCCACGCCGCGCTCAGTGTGTCGGCGATCGAGCACGGCATCCCGACGTTGTGCGAGAAGCCGCTGGCGACGTCCGTCGCCGATGCCCGCGCGGTGATCGACGCCGAGGTCGCGGCCGGGCGGCGTCTGATCCAGCTCGGCTTCATGCGCGAATACGACCCAGCCCACCTCCAACTCCGGGCCGAGCTCGGCGACCTCGGACCGATCGATCACGTCCGCACCGTCCACCGCAACGCAAGAGCGTCCCCGCGCTCGCTCGAGCAGATCGTGGTGCAGTCGATGGTGCACGACGTCCATACGGTGCGGTTCCTCACCGGAGCCGAGATCACGTCCGTCCACGCGTCGGGGTCCGGCGCCGACGACGGCTCGTTCCGGCACGTGCTGGCCGTGTGCCGTCTGTCCAGCGGCGCCCACGCGGCCGTCGAGTTCGACGACGGCGGTTTCGCGTACGAGGTCGCCGTCGAGGTGCTGACCCGCACGGGCGATGCGCTGACCGGTCCACCGGC
>CAXBAZ010000774.1:0-2396 GCA_963973395.1 uncultured Acidimicrobiaceae bacterium | reverse complement strand
CTTCCAGATCGCTATGTCGAGGTCGACCTCGACTGGTTCGACCCCGACGACGACACCTGCGTCGAAGAGTTCGTCCGCCGAGCCGTGCCGCTCTGGCGTGGCGATCGTGGAGAGTGCGGCGTCGTCCTCAACCCTGGCTTCCTGGTCGACGTCATCACCGAGTTCTCCGGTGACGTCGACCAGGAGCTGCCGCTCCGTTCGCGCAGGTACGACCGTTGGCGGCGATGCCGCTACCGCGACCTCGCCGAGCTCGCCAGGGCGCTGCGCACGCGGGCGCACGAGGCCGGCATCGCCGATCTCCGGGTCGGTCTGTTCGTCGCCGGTGTCGGGCGGGTGATCACCGGCTCCGATCTCTACGACCTGGAGAGCGACTGGTGCGATCGGCATCCGGAGCTCTACCCGTTCGACCTGTCGCCGCTCCCGGGGCCCGACCTCGATCCACGGGTGCGGCTGCGGGGCGATCGCCACCGCTACGCAGCGTTCCCCGACGGCATCCCCGACGGCGCTCTGTTCGGCGAGGTGCTCGGTGCCCAGTGGTCGGCCGTCGCCGACGCGTGCGACCTCGACGTCATCCACCTCCGCGACGGCTTCTGGGGCCCGATGCTCTACACCCGCCGCGGCCCGTACGGTGTCACCGCCGGTCCCGATCCGCTGGAGAACGCGAGCTGGACGACCTCCGTTCGCGACCTCTTCGCCGCCGTCAAGTCGGCGCACCCCGACGCCACCGTGATGGCCTACACCTCGGGGATCGGCGCGACGGCGGAGTGGCGGTCGGGCTGTGTCGACACCGAGGTGGTGCTCGCCGGCGGCGGTGTCGACATCCTCATCGACCAGACGTGGGGCGGCGCCTGGCAGGACTGGTGGGACGACTGGTGGAAAGGTTGGACGAACCAGCACGCCAACCTGCTCTCCCACGGCGTGGCCGTCCGGCGATGCGGCCGGGACGTGCGGCACTACAAGTTGATCGAGACGTGGGACGGTTGGGAACCGTTCGACACCGTCCACGTCGTCCCGCAGAAGCTGCGCTGGGCGATGTGGGCATGGTCCCACGCGGCGACGGTGACCCCCGATGGACTCGAGGTGCCGGACGGTACGTACGTCTCGTGGATGAACGATCGTCATCGTCGCCTGCTCGACGCCGAAGCCGTCGACTTCGTCGCCGACGAGCTCGGCCGAGCCGAGGCAGACGCCAACCGGATGACCCGGGTCGGCGGACCGCTGCTCGTGTTCAGTCACGACCGCGTCGCCGACGTCCACGCGGCGCTCCCGTCGGAGGTCGTCGGCGAGCACGTCGAGGACGCCGCAGCACTGCTGCTCAAGTGGGGTGTGCCGATCCTCGCCGCGACGGACGCCTCGTGGCTCGCGTCGATCGACTCCGCCGGTGGCGTGGTCGCTCAACTCGGCGTCGCGTCCGACCACCCCTCGATCGCCGTCGGGCGCGCCGACGTGCTCGACGCCGGGTCGCGCCGCGACGCCGGCGTCACGTCGTGCGGCGAGAAGCGTCCGGCCGGCTACCGGCGCGAGCGTGTGCACGCCGATGTCTCCAGCCGCCCGGCGTGGGTCTTCCTCGCCGGCGACGTCCACGCCACTGCCGATGACGCCGACGAGCTCGCCTCCGCCGACGACTGGCCCACGGCCGTCGCGCGGGGTCAGCATGCCTGGTGGCATCCACCGGAACTGTCCGACCCGGCCAACCCGCTCCTTCCCCGCTCGCAGTACGGCAGCGTCACCTCGGCCGTCGCCCTGGCGCAGTGGTGGAACCGGCACGACCTCGACGTGCGTGTTGCTCCTGTGGCGGAGCACCTCCCCGTCACCGTCCAGTGGTGGGAGTCGGGCACGGGCCGAACCGTGCTCGTCGGAAATCTGGAAGCGGGCTGGGTCGGAGACGCCCGCACGCCTCGCAGCATCACCGTCACCGTGCGCGAGCCTGACGGCACGACCTTCGACCAGACCATCGACACCCCTCCGGAAGGATGCACCGTGCACGACCTCGTCACGACCAGTTCGAGTGGTGCAGGGCTGCCGTGACCGTCGCCGACACGATCCCCGTCGACGATGTCGACGACGGGGTCAGCACCCACGACCGGGTCGTCGAGTTCTTCGCGCGCGAGGGGTTCATCGTGATCTTCGCCGTCTGGGCGATCTACCTGTCCGCGGCGACGGACACGTTCCTCACCCAGGGCAACCTCCTGATCCTGCTCCGGCAGGCGGCCATCTTCGCGATCGTCGGGATCGGCACGACACTCGTGGCGCTTCTCGGCGAACTCGACATCTCGTTCGGGGCGGTGCTCGCGCTGTCCGGCTGCGTCGGCGCGGCCTGGGTGGTCGGCGGTCACCATCCGATCATCGGCATCACGATCGCGGTCGCGATCGGCGCGGCCATCGGCCTCGCCAAC
>CAXBAZ010000773.1:0-2398 GCA_963973395.1 uncultured Acidimicrobiaceae bacterium | reverse complement strand
CGCCGGATCGTCGGTGTGTCGACCGGCTCGGGCTCGCCGCGCCTTGCCAGGACGTTTCCCCGACGGCCTCCTGGAGACGGCAGGCCGGCGTTGGGGCGGTGTCGCGACTCTGGGGCTCGGGTGCCTGAGATCGCGACACGGCGGCTGAACGGAGTGGCCGGGGCGCGAAAGAGCCCGGGGTCGGAACCCCGGGCTCTCTCAGGTGTTCAGGTGTTCAGGTATTGCTGATCAGACGCTGCCCTCGACCGAGCCGACCACCTGGATGGTGCCCGTCTCGTCGAACTCGAGGATCAGGATCGATGCCACCGAGGGCTCACCGGCGTCGATGAACTCGAGCGGACCCGAGACACCGTCGTAGTCGATGTCGGTGCCGGCGTCGATCAGTGCGATGCAGTCGGCGTACGTCGAGCACTTCTCACCTTCGCGGGTGACGCCGTTGATCTCCGCTGCAACCGCGACACCGTCGTCGCTACCTGCGATCGCCGCTGCGAGTGCGGTGACGATCACGGCGTCGTAGGACTCGGCCGAGTACGAGTAGTCGATGAGGTCCGGGTCGACGCCGAGCAGGCGATCCTGGAAGTCGGCCAGTTCGCCGGCGACGTCGACACCGGGCAGCGTGCCCTTCATGCCGGCGACCACGGACGGGTCGTCGAACTGCGCAGCGAGCGCGTTGCCCATGTTGCCGTCGGTGCCGTAGATCAGCTTGTCCGACGGGCCGAAGCCGGCCTCGATCAGACCACCGAGGATCTGAGCGGTCTCGTCGAAACCGATGATCACGATGGCGTCGGGGTTGGCGTCGACGACGGCTGCGATCTCGGCGTCGAAGTTCTCGGCCTGCGGATCGTAGGTCGTGCCCATGTCGCCGTAGACGACCGTGCCGCCACCGTCGGTGTAGGGCTCGATGGTGTACTGCTGGAGGCCGGTGCCGTACGAGTCGTTCAGCACGAGGAACGCCGCCGTGGCGGCGCCGTCCTGGAGCATCACGTCGGCGAGTGCCGCGCCCTGGATGACGTCGGACGGAGCGGTGCGGAAGTACAGCCCGTTGTCGTCGTAGTCGGTGAACGTCGGCGAGGTGTTGGCCGGCGAGAAGTGGATCTTGCCGGCTTGGGGGATCTTGTCGATCACGGTCAGCGAGACACCGGAGCTGGCGGCACCGATGAATGCGTCGACGTCTTCGGCGAGCAGGCGGTCGACGGTGGCGTTCGCCACTTCGCCGTTGTCGCCGGAGTCACCCGGCAGCCAGACGGCGTCTGCGCCGAGTACTCCGCCGTTCTCGTTGATCTCCTGGACTGCGAGTTCGACACCGGCGAACTCGGGTGGTCCGAGGAACGCGAGGTTGCCCGTCTCGGGCAGGATGCCACCGAACGTCAGCACGCCGTCGCCACCAGCGGCACCGTCGGTCATCTCCTCGGTCGGCTCTTCGGTCATTTCCTCGGTCGGCTCGGCGGTCATCTCTTCCGTCGGCTCGTCGGTCATTTCCTCGGTCGGCTCGGCGGTGACCTCGTCGGTCACTTCGGCCGTGTCTTCGACCGGGGCATCGTCGTCGTCGCCGCCACATGCGGCAGCCACGAGAGACAGACCCACGATGAGGGCGCCGACGCGGCGCACACGTGATTTCTGCATGTTGGTTTTCTCCCCCTGTTTCCGCGGAGCGGGTTTGCCCCGTCGGTGTTAGGTGGAGCAAAGCGTAGGTGAAAGGCGCATCGGAGTACAACCACCCCTGTGTTTCCCGCATTACGGTTCGGTGCGTGTTCCGCCCCAGTTCGCGCCATGTTCCGGCTGATCCCTACGCCGTTCTCGGCGTCGGCCCGGATGCCGATGCGGGGGCGATCCACGAGGCGCGCCGGGCGCTGGCGAAGGTCCGTCACCCGGATGCCGGCGGATCGGTCGAGGCGATGCAGGAGCTCAATGCGGCGGTCGATGCGGCGCTCGCCGCGGTCGATTCGCGGTCCGCGACCGGCCGGCCGAAGCCGGCACCGCGCCGTCGCCGGCAGCCGTCGCCCCAGCGCGGCGGCGTCCGCCACGACCACCCGTCGTTCACGATCGAGGCGCTTCCCGCCGAGGCGTTCGAGGGTTTGCTGGTCGCCGCCGCCGAACTGGGCGACCTCGTCGACGATGATCCTCCGTACCTGCTCGAAGTGTCGATGCTCACGCCACCGGCCTGGTGTCGCCTGGAGATCGTGCCCGATGCGGGTGCGTCGACCGTGAGCATCACCACGGCGCGGACACCCGGTCACCCGACGCCCGACGTCTACGACGTCCGCGACGCGTGGATCCATGCGCTCAATCGGCTCGACTGGCGGGATCCGGGCGCGCCGACGCCTTGAACAGCCGGTCGCGGATCGCGTGGCCGAGCCCCGCCGCGGGCGGGAGCACGACGACCAGACGGTCGAGGCCC
>CAXBAZ010000772.1:0-2399 GCA_963973395.1 uncultured Acidimicrobiaceae bacterium | reverse complement strand
GCCGGTGTACGAGACGCTGCCGGGTTGGCAGACCGACCTGTCCCGGATCCGCGAGACCGACGAGCTGCCCGCCGAGGCGAAGGCCTTCCTCGCCCTCGTCGAACAGCAGGTCGGTGTCCCCGTCAACGTCGTCGGTGTCGGAGCCGAGCGCGACGACTACCTGCTCTGGTCGGCCTGACGTGACGCCCGTCCCCACCGCCGCCGCAGCTCCCGCCCGATCCCGCCATGTCGCGAATCTGCGCGCCCCCGGCCCGGAATCGCGACACGGCTCACGCCTGAACACCACCGACACCAGCCGTGTCGCGATGTTGAGCTCCGCGTGCTCAGAGACGCGACACGGCGAGCAGGATCCGGCATGATTCCGCGGTATTCGACGCCGGAGATGACGGCGATCTGGTCGGATGCGTCGAAGTGGGGGCGGTACCTCGAGGTCGAGCTGTTGGCGACCGAGGCCCACGTCGAATCGGGTGTCGTGCCGGCCGAGGATGCGGCCGCATGTCGTGCCAGCGCACCCGTCGCCGACGATGCGTTCGTCGCTGCGATCCTCGATCGCGAAGCGGTCACCGACCACGACGTCGCCGCATTCGTCGACGTCGTGCAGGGTGCGATCACAGCCGGCGGCGCCGAAGCAGCGGGCAAGTGGATCCACTACGGGCTGACGTCGTCGGACGTGGGCGACACCGTGCTGTGCTGGCAGATGACCGATGCCGCAGACGTGCTGATCGACGAGTCCGGCCGAACACCGCGACACGGTGATGATCGGGCGCACCCACGGTGTGCACGCCGAACCGACCACGTTCGGAGCGAAGCTGGCGCTATGGGCCCTGCAGGTCGATCGCGACCGCACCCGCCTGCGGGCGGCCCGCGAGTCGATCGCGGTGATGAAGCTGTCGGGTGCGGTCGGCACCTACTCCAACATCGACCCGTCGGTCGAACGCTTCGTCGGTGACGCGCTCGGGCTCCGACCGGTGCCGGCCACCCAGGTGATCGCCCGCGACCGCCACGCGGAGTTCCTCTACGCCTGCGCGTCGATCGGTGCGACGTGCGAGTTGATGGCGGTCGAGCTGCGGCACCTCCAGCGGACCGAGGTCCGCGAGGTGCAGGAGGGGTTCAAGCCAGGTCAGAAGGGTTCGTCGGCGATGCCGCACAAGCGCAACCCGATCTCGGCCGAGACGATCACCGGTCTCTCCCGGGTATTGCGGTCGAACCTGCTCGCCGGGCTGCAGGACGTGGCGCTCTGGCACGAGCGCGACATCTCGCACTCGTCGGTCGAACGGGTCGTGTTGCCCGACTCGTCGCAGCTCGCGCACTACGTGATGCGCCGGCTGACCCGTCTGCTGTCGGGACTCGACGTCTTCCCCGAGCGGATGCAGACCAACCTCGACGCCAGCTACGGGCTGGTGTTCAGTCAGCCGGTGCTGCTCGGCCTGGTCGCCTCGGGCATGAGCCGCGACGACGCCTACCGCGTGGTGCAGCGCAACGCGATGCGGGCGTGGGACGAGGGCACCGACTTCCGGGCCCTGCTCGAAGCCGACGACGAGGTTCCGAACGAGCTGCTCGACGACGCCTTCGACCTGCGCCGCAGCCTCCGCAACCTCGACGTCGTCTTCGACCAACTCGCCGGCATCACGGTCTGATCCCGGAGGTCTGATCCCGGCGTTCTGAACCCGGCGCCGTCGTCGAACGCGGCCGACCGTGGGCGAGCGGACTCGAACACCGGTATGACGAGGCGAACCGGTTCCCCGGAACCCTGTCGTGATCTGGAGCGGGCCGTGGCCACGCGGTCGAGCATCCGCAACCGCGCCACACCCTGCGGGGATGATTGTCCACATGGACGTCCACAGGCAGCCTGGTCTTATCCCCCGGATTTCTGGGTTGTCCACGTCATTGCCGCGCTATCCCCTTCCTCCTCACAGGGGTGCACCACCAGGATGGTGTCCCCATGGCCGGTGACGAGAACTTCCCCATCGATTTCGGCGGTGGGGGTAATGGTGGCGGGCCCCGGCGCAGCGACGGCAACCGCCCCTCGGGGCAGCCCGGCAGCCGTGGCCGTGTGCCCCCGCACAACATCGACGCCGAGGAATCGGTGCTCGGCGCGATGCTGCTGTCGCGCGAGGCGATCGGCATCGTCAGCGAGATGGGGCTCACCCCGGCCGACTTCTACCGGCCCGCCAACCGCCACATCTTCGATGCGATCCGGGCGCTCTACTCCAGTGCAGCACCGGCCGACACGGTCACCGTCGCCGACGAGCTCCGCCGGGCAGGGCTGCTCGACGAGGTCGGCGGCCCGAGCGCCCTGCACGAACTGCAGAACGCCACCCCGGCGATCTCGTCGGCCGGCCACTACGCCAAGATCGTCCAGGAGACAGCGCTCCTCCGCCAGCTGATCTACGCCGCCG
>CAXBAZ010000771.1:0-2401 GCA_963973395.1 uncultured Acidimicrobiaceae bacterium | reverse complement strand
GCCGATTCGCTGGTCGCACGACTGTCCGACGAGGGGCGGGTCTGTGTGCGGCTCGTGGTCGTCGTCGAGACCGAGCACGGCGAGCGCAGCGAACGGGCGTGGTACCGCGACCAGGGGTTGTCGGCCTCGGCGATGGTCGAGCGAGTCCGCTGGCAGCTCGACGGGTGGGTGGCACGGCCCGAGGGCCTGAGCGGCGGTGTCGCGCTGCTCCGCCTCGTTCCCGACGAGTTGCGCAGCGACGACGGGGTGCAGGGCGGCTTGTGGGGTGGTCGATCGCAGGCCGACCACGACGCGGCGCGGGCGATCGTGCGGCTCTGTGGGATCGCCGGCGACGAGGCGGTGCGGGTGCCGATGTGGTCGGGTGGCCGGCTGCCCTCCGAGCGTTACCGCTGGGTGCCGGCCACCGCGGTCGATCTCGACGAGCCGACCGACCGGCTCGAGCGTGGGGACGGACCGTGGCCGGGTGGGCTCCCGGCGCCATCGCCCGCCGTGGTCCCGACCGAACCGGTGGCGGTCGAGGTGCTCGACGAGCGTGGAGAGGTGGTGCGGGTCAACGGCCGTGGCGACGTGAGCGCGCCGCCGGCGATGTTGGCGTTGCCGACGGCGCGACACCGGGTGGTGTCATGGGCGGGGCCGTGGCCGGTCGAGCAACGATGGTGGGCTCCCGATCGGGCCCGCCGGGTGGCACGTTTCCAGATGGTCACCGAACACGGCGTCGCCCACCTGGTCGGGGTCGAACAGCAGCGCTGGTCGATCCTGGCGACCTACTCGTAACGCCGAACCGAACGGAGCGAACCCGGTTCGCTCCGTTCGCGCAGGGTCTTCGCCAGGTGAGGACGACGACTCAGGCGGAGACGGCCTCGTCGAACGCGGTGTCGACGGGGTGGGCCTCGGCCGGGGCCTCGATGCGGATGGCCGCAGGGACGCCCGTCGACGCTGCTTCTTCGGCGGCGTCGAGCAACTCGTTGCTGATGCGGAAACCGACACCGCGGACGGTGTGGATGATCCGCATGTCGCTGGCGACCTGGTCGAGCTTGCGTCGCAGGTTCGAGAGGTGGACGTCGACCACATGTGTGTCGCCGACCCAGTTCGGGCCCCAGACCGACTCGAGCAGGGCATCGCGGGACGCCACTTCGGTCGGTCGGCGGCAGAGGTGTTCGAGCAGGGAGAACTCGATCCGGGTGGCCGCGACCTCGGTGTCGTCGAAGCGGATCTCGTGACGGCCGGTGTCGACCCGCAACGGTCCGAGCGTGATGACCGACTGTTGGACGGGATCCCAGTCGACGCGCATCTCGCGCGGCCGGCGGAGCATCGCCTGGCAACGGGCGGCGATCTCGTCAGGGGTGACGGGCATCGACACGGCGTCGTCGGCTCCGGAGCGCAGGATCTCGACGCGGGCGCGCTCGCGGCCGGCCGATTCGATGCAGAGCATGTAGCTGTCGGTGGTACTGCGGAGCTGCTGGTAGAGCGGCCGGCTGTCCTTGTCGTGCATCTCGGTGTCGACGACGAGGACGTCCGGCGAGAACGACTCGGCGAGGATGGCCACGGCATCTGCATCGCTGGGCGCACTGACCGAAAAGCCGGCCGAACGGAGTCCGGCCTCGTTCGTGCGCCGGAGACGGAGGTCGTCGATGGCGAGCAGTACTCGGGGGGAAAACTGTGTGTGTGGTTCCATGGTGAGTCGTGCAGTCGGTCAGGGAGCGGCTGTGCAACACGTATCGGCCGAGCGGAGTGTCGACTCAAGCGGTTTTGTTCGATTTTCATCTGGTTACGGTGACCGCATGACCGAGACGATGCGGGCGTTGGTACGGCGGAGCGTGGCCGAGCGGATTCCGATCGACGACGCCGAGCGGACGAACATCGCGACGTTCCTGGCGCACTACGACGTCCTGGTCGATCCGATGGACCAAGAGCTCGATCCGACCCACGTCACCGGTTCGGCGATCGTGGTCGGTCCGCGCGGCGTCGTGCTGCTGCGGCACAAGCGTCTGGGGCTCTGGCTCCAGCCGGGTGGTCACATCGACCCGGGCGAGACGCCGTGGGAGGCCGCCCGCCGCGAGGCCGAAGAGGAGACCGGGCTGGCCGTCCGGTTCGCAGGCACCGGTGACGACGGTGTGCCGCCGCTCGTGCACGTCGACGTGCACCCCGGGGGGCGCGGTCACACCCACCTCGATCTCCGGTACCTGCTCGATGGTGGCGACGCCGACCCCGCCCCACCGGCCGGCGAGAGTCAGGAGATCGGCTGGTTCGCGTGGCCGGACGCGATCGAACGTGCCAGCGACGAACGGTTGACGGCCCTGCTCGACACGCTGTCGCCACGACCCGACTGATCCGTCCGAATTGCGGGTTGTGCCAGGGCGCTCAGCGGATAGGTCGCTGCGCTCCTTTTCATTCCGCTGAG
>CAXBAZ010000770.1:0-2402 GCA_963973395.1 uncultured Acidimicrobiaceae bacterium | reverse complement strand
GGCGCCCGATCCGAAGCAGGTGAACGACGAGGCGACCGCCCACCGGCTGAGGTCGTCGTCGCCGAGCCATCGCTCGCGTACCCGCGCGACCGCGTCGGCGACCGGGATGCCCGACGCGAGCCCGGCGTGCACCTCGGCCACGAAGTCGGCGCACTCGAGGTCACGTACGACGGTGAGCGGTGCCAGCACCGCCGCTGCCCCTCTGGCGATGAGCACGGCCGAGAGGCCGAGTACCTCGGAACCGTCGGCCGTGCCCTGTGCACCTCCCTCACAGCACGACAGCACCACCAGCTTCGAGCGCACACGATCCGGAACCGCGTCGTACAGCGTCGCCTCGCCGTCGTGGAGCCGCAGTGTCGAGAGCAGCGGATGATCGGATCGGAACCTGCCGTGCGCGGCGACATGCACGACGTCGGCCTGGCCGAACATCGATCGCACGGTGGCGGCGGTCGCGCCGAAGCCGGCCGCCACCGCCGCGCCCTCGTGGACACGCTGAATGGCACGACGCTCCACGTCGGCGCCACCCAGATCGGGGCCGACGACGAGCCCGACGGATCGCGCCACGCCGGCCGAGCGACGGTCGGCCTCCAACCACATCTGCGCGTTCGGCGAGAGCGACATCGGTCGATCCGCGAACGACGGCAGACCGGACCAGGGGATGCCGTGGAGCAGGTCGACGGGGACGAGCACGATCTCTGCCCGAGTCGACAGACCCAGCGGTTCGATGATGATCCGGTCGAGGAGCTCGGCGGCTCGCATGGCCCGCGCACTGGGCTCGTCGGGCTCCGCGGCCGCGACGTCGAGCCACACGAGCAGACGGTCGCGGGCGCGCAGCACCTCCTGGCGATCGCCGACCTCGACGAGCCGGCTCCCGTGCGCGTCGAACACGACGGCCCACACCTCGTCCCGGACCACGATCCATTCGATCAGGCTTCGTTCGCCCAGTCGACCGGCCAGTTCGTCGCGCAACCGATCCGCTCCCGAGTCGGTGAGTGGACGGTGCCGGTCGGTGGGTGCGAGTTCCTCGTGCAGTGCTCGTGCCCGAGTGCCCTCGGCGGCCGACAGCACGGTGTGTGCGTCCCGGCGATCAATCGCGAGCTCGATCGTCAGCTCGCTCAGGTGGTGCCCGAGCTGCATCGCCGCCGACCGCCGGTCGAGCGTCTCGGCCTCGGCGACGATCTCGTCGAGCAGGTCGAGACCCGACCGGCACGCGTCGAGCGCCGCGGTCGCGTCACCTGCGACGATCCGGCCGATGGCCTCGGCGTACCACCCGGCGAGTGCGGTGTGGCGCAGACCGGCGAACGCCCCGAGCCGCAAGACGGCCACGTCATCGCTGATCTGCTCGTCGAGGCGCCACCGGTATCCGGTCCGGACCCGGGCGAGCGCCAGCTCTTCCGCTTCCGCTTCCCAGCCGTGGTCGCGCAGCCGCTCGATGATCGAGACCGCCTCCGCGAGCGGCGCTTCGGCAGCGGCCGCGCTCTCGACACCGAGCAGTTTCGCCACGACGCCGATCGCCGTCGCCTGGGGCACGACGTCCGTACGACCGGACGCTCGAAGGATGTGTTCGGCCCGGGCCGCCGATGTGACGGCCGCTCGCATCTCACCAGCGGCCAGCTCGGCTCGCGCCAACACGAGGTTGGCGTCGCCGAGCAACATCTGGTTGCCGCTGCCCTCGACGCGGGCGATCGCGGCACGGCCGGCGTCGATCGCATCGAGGAGCAGGCCGGATCGCATCAGCACCTCGGCGCGGTCGATCTCCATGTGCGCGACCCCGCGTGAGGGATTGCCCGCCTGCTCGAACAGTCCGGCCGCTCGGTCGAACTCTCGGAGCGAGTCGGCGAGCCGGCGGGCGCGCCCGTGCAGCACGGCCAGGTTGGCGACGCTCTGGGCATGTGCCACGACCATGCCGAGCCCCTCGGCGAGCGCCGCCGCCAGCTCGAAGTCGGATTGCGCCGCCCCGAGCCGGCCCTGCTGGAGCAGCACGAGGCCTCGGTTCTGATGGACACGGATCCGATCACGCCCCTCGCCACCACGATGGAACAACCGCTCGCTCACGTCGAACTCCGCCAATGCTGCATTCAGCCGTCCGGCCTGATGCAGCACATAGGCGATCTGCAGCCGCACGCGGCCGAGTTCGACGCCGCTGCTCTCGGACGACAGCTGCTCGAGGCTCGCCAACGCCTCGTCGACGAAGCCGGCTTCGGCCACGATGACCGAGCTGCTCATCGCCACCGTCGCCCGAACCTCGGGCCGTACTCCGCGCGACGTCGCCAGCGCCGATCGAGCCGACAGCGATGCCTCGGGGATCCGGCCCAGCTCGAACAGTGAGCGGGCCTCCGCCGACTGCGCGAGAGCTCGAACATCGAGGTCGAGCGTCGGGGTCGCGAGGACCGAGGTGATCT
>CAXBAZ010000769.1:0-2403 GCA_963973395.1 uncultured Acidimicrobiaceae bacterium | reverse complement strand
GTCGTGGCGGCTGCGAACCTGCCGGTCGACCGGGATCGGATCCTGGCGCATCGCCGACGTGCGACAGGGTTGGACGAGCGCGCACCGATGAGCGTCGACGCGCTCCGGCGGGCAGCGGCGGCCGGGTTGACCGACAGCGTCCCTCGCGCCGCCGTGCTGTCGCTCCACGCGCGGGTCGCCGACACACCGGTCGACGTCCTCGACGATGCCCGTCTGGTCCAGGTCTGGGGCCCACGATTCAGCGCCTACGTCGTCGTGGAGGACGATCGTGCACCGTTCACCCTCGGACGGCTCCCGGCCACGGGTCCCGGGCGAGATCGTGCGTTCGACATCGCGCAGCGCTTGGCCGACTTCCTCGACGGTCGCACGATGAGCTACGCCGACGCCGGACGCGGGATGGGGATCGACCCGAACATGCTGCGTTACGGCGCACTCACCGGCAGCGTCGTGATCCGCTGGGAGGGCTCCGGACGGCCGCTGGTGTCGAGTGTGCCCGCCCCCGACACGACGGAGGACGGCTCCAGACGCGAGCTCGCCCGCCGGTTCCTGCACGCCCTCGGGCCGGCGACGGCCGACGACTTCGCCCGTTGGGCCGGCGTGCGTCCCGCAGCGGCCCGGGCCGCATTCGCCGCGATCGCGGACGAGGTCGTCGAGGTCACGACCCCCGTCGGCGACGCGATCGCGCTGGCCGCCGACGAGCCATCCCTGCGAGCGGAACCCGACCGCGAGTCTCACGTGCGCCTCCTGCCGAGCGGTGACGTGTACTTCCTCCTGTGGGGTGGCGCCCGGCAGCTGCTCGTGGCCGACGCCGCCCGGCGCGATCAGCTGTGGACGTCGCGGGTGTGGCCCGGCGCGCTGCTCGTCCACGGCGAGATCGTCGGCGTGTGGCGACGCTCGGCCCACCGCGTGACCGTCACCCCGTGGACGCGGACGACGAAGGCGCTGCGAACCCGGGTCGAGGAGGAGGCGACCGCGCAGCCGATCCCCGTCGACCGCCCGATCACGGTCACCTGGGACGGAGGCCCGTAACCGAACGGAGCGAACCAGGTTCGCTCCGTTCAGTCAGTGGAGGTAGGTGCTCAGGCCGCGCTTGACGTACCGGCCGTGGCCGACCTTGCCCGTGAACGAGTCGTTCTCCATGACCACCATGCCGCGGCTGATCACCGTGTCGACCTTGCCGTCGATCTCGAAACCCTCCCACGCGGAGTGGTCCATGTTCATGTGGTGCTTGTCGTTGATGCCGAGCTTGGTGTGCCCGTTCGGGTCCCAGACCAGGATGTCGGCGTCCATGCCGGGCGCGATCTGGCCCTTCCTGTCGAGCCCGAACATGCGCGCCGGCGTCGTGCAGCACGTCTCGACCCACCGCTCGAGGGTGATCTCGCCGTTGACGACGCCCTGGTAGAGCAGCTCCATGCGGTGTTCGACCGAGCCGATGCCGTTCGGGATCGCCGAGAAGTTGCCGAGCCCGAGCTCCTTCTGGTCCTTCATGCAGAACGGGCAGTGGTCGGTCGACACGACGGCCAGTTCGTTCATGCGCAGGCCCTTCCAGAGATCCTTCTGGTGGTGCTCGTGCTTGGTGCGCAACGGCGTCGAACAGACCCACTTGGCCCCCTCGAAGCCCGGCTGCATGAGCTGATCCTCGAGCGACAGGTAGAGGTACTGCGGGCACGTCTCCGCGAACACGTTGAGGCCGGCGTGCTGTGCGGCGGCGACCTCTTCGAGCGCCTCGCTGGCCGACATGTGCACGATGTAGAGCGGCACGTTCCCGGCGACCTTGGACAGCTCGATCGCACGATGTGTCGCCTCGGCCTCGAGCTCGGCCGGGCGGGTCAGCGAGTGGTACATCGGGTCGGTCTGGCCCTTGGCCAGCGCCTGCGAGACGAGCACGTCGATCGCGATGCCGTTCTCGGCGTGCATCATGATCATCGCCCCCGACTCGCCGGCGTTCTGCATCGCCCGCAGGATCTGGCCGTCGTCGGAATAGAACACGCCCGGGTACGCCATGAACAGCTTGAAGCTGGTCACGCCCTCGTGGTCGGCGAGGTAGGTCATCGCCTTCAGCGACTGCTCGTCGACGCCGCCGATGATCTGGTGGAACGCGTAGTCGATCGCGCAGTTGCCGGCGGCCTTCTCGTGCCAGGTCGCGAGGCCCTCCTGCACGTCGTTGCCGGCGGTCTGCACGGCGAAGTCGACGATCGTGGTGATGCCACCCCACGCGGCCGCGATCGTGCCGGTCTCGAACGTGTCGGAGGCCGCGGTGCCACCGAACGGCAGCTCCATGTGGGTGTGGGCGTCGATGCCGCCGGGCATCACGTACTTGCCGGAGGCGTCGATCGTGCGGTCGGCCGCGACGCCCATCGCCGACGCCTGGCCGGGTGCGAGGATCGCGACGATCGTCTCGCC
>CAXBAZ010000768.1:0-2408 GCA_963973395.1 uncultured Acidimicrobiaceae bacterium | reverse complement strand
GAACCGCCCGTCGCCGGCCAGCACCGCCGACACCAGGTCGGCGGCGTCGACCAGACATTCGGCCCGGTGGGGTTCGCCCGACAGTTCGGCCAGCTCGTCGCCGACCCCGTCGACGAAGGCGTCGACGTAGCTCCCGAGTGCACCGCTCATACGGCCGAGAGCGTAGGCGGTGCTCAGCCCGGCTGCGGCTGCTCGTCGGTCGTCTCGCCGTCGCCGTGGTCGCTGTCGTCGCTGTGGTCGCTGTCGTCGTTGTCGAGCCGGTCGACGAGGTGGTGGGCGGCGCCGGCGACGAAACCCTTGATGCCACCCTCGTGAGAGATTTGCTCGAGCCGAGCGTCGATGATGCCCAGCCGGGCCCGCTCGTTCTCCATCAGCGAGATCTTGCCGTCGCCGTCGAGGTCGTAGTTCTCGAGCTGTTCGTCGGTGGGGTGCTCAGGGCTCCCGACCGGCTGGACGATGCCCTCGTCCTGGCCCTCGTCCTGGTGCTCGGCCGGTGTGGTGGGCTCGTCGCTCATGGCTCCAGTATGCATCGCCGTCGCGGGCGGAACGGACCTCTGCACCCGTGCGTATCCGATTGACCGTCGGGTCAAGATGCGTTGTAGCGTCGTCGGTATGGCAGCAGAGGTCGCGAACCGATTCGAGAGTGTGCAGCAGGTCCGCGAGGGCCTCAAAGACGTCCACTACCTGGCCGACGACGGCATCGCGGGTGTCGCGTTCCTCGCCGATCGCCTCGGCAAGCCGGTGCTCGTCGAAGGACCTGCCGGCACGGGCAAGACGCAGCTCGCCAAGTCGGTCGCCGAGATGACCGGCGCCCGGCTGATCCGTCTGCAGTGCTACGAGGGCCTCGACGAGAGCCGCGCGCTCTACGAGTGGAACTACAAGAAGCAGCTGCTGCGCATCCAGGCCGACAAGAACTCCGACTCGTGGAGCGCGATCCACGACGACATCTTCTCCGACGACTTCCTGCTGACCCGGCCCCTGCTCGAGGCGATCACCGCCGACGATCCCGTCGTGCTCCTCATCGACGAGGTCGACCGCGTGGAGGTCGAGACCGAGGCGTTGCTGCTCGAGATCCTGTCCGACTACCAGGTCTCGATCCCCGAACTCGGAACGATCGAAGCCAAGCAGATCCCGCTCGTGTTCCTGACGTCGAACAACACCCGTGAGCTGTCCGAGGCGTTGAAGCGTCGCTGCCTGTACCTCCATGTCGACTATCCGACGATGGAGCGCGAGAAGGAGATCGTGCTCACCAAGGTGCCCGAGGTGACCGAACATCTCGCCGACCAGGTCAGCCGGATCGTGCGCTCGATCCGCCAGCTCGATCTCAAGAAGGCGCCGAGCGTGTCCGAGACCCTCGATTGGACGCGCACGCTGCTGCTCCTCAACATCGACACGATCGACGAGCAGGTCGCCAAGGAGACCCTCCACATCCTGCTCAAGTACCAGACCGACATCGCCAAGGCCACCAAGGAGCTCACGGTCGAGGGGTCATGAGCTCGACGCAGACGTTGCCCGGCGGCCAGCCGAAGTCGATGGTCGACCTGCTCAACGGGTTCGTGATCGAGCTGCGCAGCGCCGGGCTGCCGGTCAGCCTCACCGAGAACCTCGACGCGATGGAGGCGGTGCAGCACATCCCGATCGAGGATCGAGACGCGTTCAAGTACGCGCTCGGGGCGACGTTGATCAAGAACAACGCCCACTGGCGGGCGTTCGAGACGGTGTTCGAGGTGTACTTCTCGCTGCGAGGGCCCGAGTACCGGCTCGCCGAGGGTGACGAGACCGACGTCGACGACCTCTGGCGCGAGATGCAGGAGGCCGACCAGCAGGGCGAGGGGACCGAGGGCGGGGGAGCGATGGACGCGCTCACGCCCGAGGAGATCGCCCAGATGCTGATGCAGGCGCTCCTGAACGGCGACCAGGCGATGATGCGGGCGCTCGCCAAGCAGTCGGTGAAACGGTTCGCCGGGATGGAGCCGGGACGGCCGGTCGGCGGCACGTACTACCTGTATCGCACGCTCCGCAACCTCGACCTCGACAGCATGCTCGAGCAGCTGATGGAGCAGACGGCGCAGGAGGCCGACGGTGGCGAACTGACGCATCTCGAAGAGCGGCTCGAGCGCGACGAGTTCGAGCACCGGATCGACGAGTTCAAGAAGGAGATCGAGGCCGAGATCCGCAGGCGGCTGGTCGCCGACCGTGGCGTCGAGGCGATGGCGAAGACGCTGCGCAAGCCGCTGCCCGAAGACGTCGAGTTCATGCACGCCTCCCGCGACGAGATGCAGTCGCTCAAGAAGGCGCTGCAGCCGCTGACCCGCAAGCTCGCCGCCCGGCTCGCCCGCAAGCGCAAGCACGGCCGCAAGGGACCGCTCGATTTTCGCAACACGGTGCGCCACTCGCTGAGCTACGGC
>CAXBAZ010000767.1:0-2409 GCA_963973395.1 uncultured Acidimicrobiaceae bacterium | reverse complement strand
ACGGTGACGGCCGGTGTCGCGAGCTTGTCGAGCGCCCGTCCGGACGGTGCCCCAGGGCGTCGGCGCTGTCCGATGCGTCGCCCTTGAGCCCGGATCAGCACGTCACGAAGCGCGGAGATCTCCAGATCACCCTTGTTGACGTACTCGTCGGCGCCCTGCGCCAACGCGGCGTACACCAGGGAGTCGGCGGGATGGGCGGTGACCACGACCAACGGGGCATCCGGCAGCATGGCCGAGAGCACGGCGACGCCTTCGAGCCCACTCGCGTCGGGGAGCGACAGGTCGAGCAGCACCCCCGCGATGTCGTCCGCGAGGATCACCTGCCGAGCTGCGCCGATGCTGCCGACGCTGACGACGTCGTGACGCTCGACGTCGGCCTCGATCAACGCTTCCTCCATCAGACGGCGGTCGGAGGGGCTGTCGTCGACGACCAGCCATCGACCGACGATCGCGGGAGCGGACGCGGGTGTGGACACGAGGGCCACGGCTCGGCTCATCGCCGACGTGCGTGGGTGGTCGTTCGCCCGCTCGGCGGAGATGGCGGGCAGTCGGCGGTCACGCGCAATTCATCGGCGTCGACGCCCCGGTCTTGAGCCGCACGATGCCCGGACGAGCGTTATTCCATGCGGTTTCGGTCGGATTTGGGCGGCAGCCTGACCAGAGCGAGCCAGAAGTCCTCGACCGCTTGGACGACCCTGATGAACTGGTCGAGATCGACCGGCTTGGTCAGGTAGCAGTTCGCTCCGAGGTCGTAGCTCTCGAACACGTCGATCTCGGCTTCGGAGGTGGTCAGCACCGCGACGGGCATGGTGCGCAAGGCCGGATCGGCCTTCATCTCCGCCAGCACGTCCTTGCCGTCCAACCGCGGCAGGTTGAGATCGAGGATCACGAGATCGGGTCGTGGCGCATCGACGAACTCGCCACGCCGATGCAGGAAATCGAGCGCTTCGACGCCGTCGCGCACGACGCTCAGATTGGACACCAGCTTGCTGTCGCGCAGCGCTTCCTGCGTGAGTCGGACGTCGGCCGGACTGTCCTCGACCAGCAGGATCTCGATCACGTCGGGTGTCATCGCACCTCCGTTTCGCGACCTGCGGCAAGATCGTGGCCGTGGACGTCGTGGTTCTCGTGGTTGTGGTCGTCGTGCGCGTTGCCGTCGTCCTGGTTGTCATCGTGGTGGTGGTCGTCGTGCTCGATCGGGACGGCAGGAAGCTCGATCACGAACGTCGTCCCGCTCCCGCCGTTGTCGCCGATCGAGATCGTCCCGTCATGACGCTCGACGATCCGCCGGGCGATCGCGAGTCCGATCCCGGAGCCCGGATACCGGTCGCTGGTGTGGAGCCGTTGGAACATGCGGAACACACGGTCGCGATGCTGCTCGTCGATGCCGATGCCGTTGTCGGCGACCTCGATCCTCCACCGTGGCCTCGCGCCGGCGTCGTGTCGGCTCGCGGTGACCTCGACGCGAGGGGGCACGTCGGGCAGCCGGAACTTGACCGCGTTGCCGATGAGGTTCTGGAACACGTGCTCGAGTTGCGACCGATCGCCCATGACCGTCGGCAGCTCGGGCGCGACGGTCACCTCGGCGGACGACTCCTCGATCGGCACCGACAGGTCCGCCAGCACCGCGCCGATCAACACGTTGAGGTCGACCGGCGCGAACTCCAGGTCGAGTTGCCCCGCCCGGGAGTACCTCAGCAGGTCGGCGATCATCACCCGCATCCGTTCGCAACCGTCAACGGCGAAGGCGATGAACTCGTCGGCGTCGTCGTCGAGCCGACCCTTGTAGCGGCGTTCGAGCAGACCCACCATCCCGGCCACCGCCCGGAGCGGCTCGGAGAGATCGTGCGACGCGACGTAGGCGAACTGTTCGAGCTCGCCGTTCGTGAACTCGAGGCGGCGAACGGTGCGCTCGAGATCGACGCGCCGACGGGCGACCTCCTGCTCGAGCGCGATGCGCTCGGAGATGTCTCGTGCGATCGACGCGACGCCGACGACGTCTCCGTCGGCATCCAGCACGGGCGACAACCGCTCGCTCACCATCACCGAGGAACCGTCGGACCGACGACGTGCACCCTCGTGCTCGACCTTGCCGTCGACCCCGTCGGGGCGGAGCACCCGATCGGCCAACTTTGCGGTCGTCGGCAGCACCGACGCGATCGGAGCGCCGATCGCCTGCCGCCGCGAATAGCCGTAGAGCCGTTCGGCGGCCCGATTCCAGCTCGTGATCGTCCGATCCACGTCGACCGACACCACGGCGTCCGATGTCGAGTCGACGATCGCGCCGAGCAGCCCCCGGTCGTCAGGGAGGTCCGGACCGGAGCGCGAGGCATCGGTGGTGGTCACGCAATCACCGGTCGGGATCCCCAGGTGGAGCGTGCGGCGGCATCCGTCGAACGCACAGCACCC
>CAXBAZ010000766.1:0-2416 GCA_963973395.1 uncultured Acidimicrobiaceae bacterium | reverse complement strand
CGGTTGCTCGGCACCTACGACGAGGGCAACGAGCCTCCCGTCACGGCAACGTGAACGCCCGCTTCGAAGCACTCGGGCGTCGCACCTTCTCGTCGCTGCGATTCCGCAACTACCGCCTGTACTTCGTCAGCCAGATCATCTCGTTCAGCGGAACGTGGATGCAGTCGATCGCACTCAGCTGGCTCGTGCTCGAGCTCACGGGCAGCGGAACCGCGCTCGGCACGGTGCTCGCCATGCAGTTCCTCCCCACGCTGCTGCTCGCACCCATCGGCGGCATGCTCGCCGACCGCTTCGAGAAGCGCCGGCTCATCATCGGCACGCAGACCGTGGCCGGCCTGCTCGCGCTCGCGCTCGGCGTCATCACGCTGACCGGCGTCGTCGAACTCTGGATGGTGTACGCGCTCGCCGCCGGCTTCGGAACCGTGACCGCGCTCGACAACCCGAGCCGCCAGACGTTCGTGATGGAGATGGTCGGCGCCGACGACGTCAGCAACGCAGTGACCCTCAACAGCGTCGTCGTCAACGGCGCCCGCGTGATCGGGCCGGCCGTGGCCGGCGTCGTGATCGCCACCGCCGGCGTCGGCGAGTGCTTCGTGTTCAACGCTGTCAGCTACCTGGCGGTCGTGACCGCCATGCTCCTCATCCGTCCCGACCAACTCCACGAGTCGGCTCGCAGCGTGCGCGCGCCGCGGCAGGTGCGCGACGGGTTCCGCTACGTCTGGTCGGAGCCGACGCTGCGCACCACGATCATCATGCTCGTCCTGATCGGCACACTCACGTTCGAGTTCTCCACCACGCTGCCGATGCTCGCCGAGTTCACGTTCGATGCCGGCCCGACCGGCCTCGCGATCATGACGTCGATGATGGGTGGCGGTGCCGTGATCGGCGGCCTCGCGATCGCGGCGGCGGGCCCACCGACACCCAAGCGGCTGATCGTGGTCGCCACCGCGTTCGGCGTGGCCGTCGGCACCATCGCCGTGATGCCGACCATCGGGCTCGTCTACGCGATGATGCCGTTCGTCGGCGTCACCAGCGTCAGCACGATCGCCTGGTCGAACGCCACGCTGCAGCTCCACTCCGACCCGAAGATGCGCGGCCGTGTCATGGCGCTGTTCTCGATGTCGCTGATGGGATCGACGCCGATCGGCGGACCGATCGTCGGCTGGCTCGGCGACCACACCAGCCCGCGCGTCTCGCTCCTGGTCGGAGCGGTCGGAGCGTTCGCTGCGGCAGGGTTCGGGTACATCAGCCTCGTCCGCGCCGGCCGGCTCGACGCCGAGCCGCTGGCGGCCGTGCTCGAACCCGCACGCTGACCGACGCGCCGGCCGCTGGCGTCAGCTGCCCACGCGCATCGACACCGCGTCACGGATCGTCTCGGCCAGCACCCCGCCGACGTCGATCGAGATCTCGACGAACTGCTCGACGGCGGGCGCGAGCGTTCGGTCGGCGCGCCACGCCACGTTGATGCGGCGATCGGGGATGGCGGGCGTCAGCGGATGGATCGACAACCGCGGGTCCTCCGTCTCGACGCACAGCAGGGGCAGCACGGCGACGCCCATCCCGGCCCTGACCATCGCCGCGACCGTGCCGTTGTCGTTGGAACGGAACACGAAGGAGGGCACGAGGCCGGCCGAGCGCAAGCCCGCCTCGTTGTAGAGCTGACACGAGTTCTCGTGCTGGCCGATCATCGGCTCGACCGACAGGTCGGTGATCGCCACCGGACCCGGCGGGAACTGACCGGGACGTGAGATCAGCACGAACGGATCGGTGATGACGTGCCTGGTCTCGATGCTCGGGCTGCCGTCGCCGACCAGGAAGCTGACATCGAGCTCGCCCGACTCGACCCGACCTTGGAGTTCCTGATCGTGGTCGCTCTCGAAGACCGACAGCTCGAGATCGGGGTAGCGCTCGCGCAGGCGTCCGACCACGAGCGGCAGGATCGTCGCCGACGCACTCTGGAAGGTGCCGATCGAGAGCATGCCGACCTCGCCGTTGCGGAACCGGTCGAGTTCGTCGCTCATCACGTCGAGCTGGGTCAGGATGCGGCGCCCGTGCTCGAGCAGTTGTTCACCGAGCGGTGTCAGCTCGACGGGGCGAGGACCGCCCGGCCGGTCGAACACAGGGGCGCCGAGCACCCGCTCGAGTGCAGCGATCTGCTGGCTGATCGCCGACTGGGTGTAGCCGAGGCGTTCGGCCGCCCGGCCGAAGGTGCCGGTCGTCGCGACGGCATCGAGCGCTTCGAGGTGTCGAACTTCCAGGTCGCGGAGCTTGGCCACATCATCAGCTTAGCTGATCGGTATGAGCAGAGATCATCGCTAGCGGTATACCTCGTCCGGCCGTACGTTGGACTCATGATCCTTCCGCTCGACCCCCACACCATCGCCGATCTCGACCGGATCGGATCGATCATCGACCG
>CAXBAZ010000765.1:0-2416 GCA_963973395.1 uncultured Acidimicrobiaceae bacterium | reverse complement strand
GCAGGTCGACGCGCTCCGCGACCGGTACCGGTGCATCCGCTGGGACGAGCGTGGCTTCGGTGCCACCCGGGCGGACGGACCCTTCACCTACTGGGACTCCGCCGACGACGCGGTCGGTCTGCTCGACCACCTCGAGGTCGATCGGGCCGTGTTCGTGGGCATGTCGCAGGGAGGTTTCCTCTCGCTGCGAGCAGCACTGGCGCATCCCGACCGTGTGCGGGCGCTGGTGCTGATCGACTCGGCCGCCGACGTCGACGACGCGGAGACGATCGAGGGGTACCAGGGCATGCTCCACGTGTTCGAACACGGGAGCGACGACGAACGGGCCGGCGTGTTCGCGATCGTCTCCGGTCTGATCCTCGGCGACGAGACGCTCGCGGACGAATGGATTCCCCGGTGGACGGCGATCGACCGCGACCAGCTCGTCGCGGCGGGCGGTGCGCTGCTCGGGCGAGACGACGTCAGCGGTCGGGTGGGGGAGATCGGGTGCCCGATCCTCGCCGTCCACGGCACGGCCGACCAGGCGATCTCGATCGATCGTGCCGAGGCGCTCGCATCGTCGGCGTTCGACCATCGGGGCATCGTCCGCGTCGACGGCGCAGCGCACGCGCCGAACATGACCCACTTCGAGGTCGTGAACCCGCTGATCGCCGACTTCCTGGCGTCGCTCTGACCGGAGGGGGTCCACCCCCTCCGGTCAGGTGACGAACGTCGCCCACTCGTCGAGGGGCATCCGATCGCTCACGAACGTGTTGACCGCCGCATCGGGATCGGCGTGGCCGAGCGCCATACCGCAGAAGAGCAACTCGTCGTCGGGTGCTCCGACGAACTCGCGCACCGACTCGTGATGGATCGACCAGTACTCCTGTGCGCAGGTGTCGACGCCCTCCTCCTGCGCGAGCAACATGAACGTCTGCAGGAACATGCCGAGGTCGCTCCACTGCGGCGGACCCAACCTCCGGTCGATGAAGCAGAACAGCGCGGCCGGCGCGCCGAAGAAGTCGTGGTTCTGGGCGAACTGGCGCAGGCGCGCCGGCTTGTCGTCACGTTCGATGCCGATGGTCGCGTACAGCTGTTCGCCGTTCGTGAACCGGTTGCTCCGATGAGGCTCCCACAGCTTCGGCGGATAGATCTCGTACTCGCCCGTGGTCGCCGGTCGTTCGGCGATGAACGATCTGAACCGCGCCATCGCGCCGTCGCCGAGCACGTAGATCCGCCACGGCTGGAGGTTGCCACCGCTCGGCGCACGGGCTGCTCGTTCGAGCAGATCGCGAATGGTGTCGTTCGGCACCGGAGCGTCGGTGAACCGACGGATCGATCGGCGGGCGGCGACGGCTTCGGAGACGAGCATGAGACCATCTTGCCGGATGTGCCCGACGGACGGATCAGGCGGCGCGATGGCGGACGTACCGCACGAGTTCGATCAACCCGGTCACGGCGAGCGCGGCCCCGAAGGCCACGAGGAAGGCCTTCGTGTGGTCGTCCTCGAACGCCTGCCCGCCGATGTAGCCCAGCAGCGCGGCGTAGGTGGCCCAGATGACCACGGCGAGAGCGACCCAGCCCATGAACCACGATCTGGGTTGGCCGGTGATGCCCGACGTGACCGTGAGCGCGGTCCGGCCGCCCGGGATGAACCTGGCCGTGACCAGGAGCAGGCCGCCCCGCACCCGGATCTGTTCGTTGGCCCAGAAGAGCTGGCGTTGCAGCCTGGGACGTGTGCTCGCACGGCGTTGGATGAACCCGCTCATCCGGCCGCCCAGGAAGTAGGCGGTGTTGTCGCCGAGGAATGCTCCCACGGCGCCGACGGCGATCACGGCGAGCAGCCACTGGTCGCCTCGGCCCGCCGCGACGCCTCCGATGATGACCATCGTCTCGCTCGGGACGATCGGTACCACGGAGTCGAAGAACGCCACACCGAAGATGATCGCGAGGAAGTACCAGTTCGAGGAGAAGTCGGCGAGCCAGTCGGAGGCGTCGGTCAACACGTTGGCGAGCACGGCGGCGGGCACGACGCTGCACGCTACCGGTTCGCCGGCCGCGGAGCGGGCTCGTCAGCCGTGCGGGATCGACGCGGGATGCAGACCGACGACCGAGGTGCGGATACCGCGGTCGAAGACGCTCGCCCAGTCGACCTGTTCGTTCGCCACGGAGAAGATCTCGAGGGTGACGAGCCCGTGGCAGCTCGCCCACAGCCACGCGCCGACGGACAACGCGTCGTGGCCGTCGTCGCTGCGCACCTGGCCGTGCTCCTGCCCGATCCGCACACGATCAGCGATCAGCGACAGGCCCGATCGAGCCAGCTCGGTCGCACGCGGCGAGGGGCTGAACTCGTGGATCGCCGACCGGAACATGACCTTGTAGTACGTCGGGTTCTCGAGCGCGAACCGGCGGTAGGTGTGGGCCATCTCCACCAGGT
>CAXBAZ010000764.1:0-2417 GCA_963973395.1 uncultured Acidimicrobiaceae bacterium | reverse complement strand
ACACCAGCAGGATCCCCACGCCGATCCGGCCCGGCGTGGACGACCAGAACTGGTGCCCGAACCGGCGCACTGCGTCGCGGCGCCGTTGCCAGACGATCGACGTCACGACGTACCCACACGTGGGTCGAGGACCGCGTAGAGCAGGTCGGCGAGCAGGTTGAAGACGATCACGGCCGCGCTGAACACGAGGAACAGCCCTTGCAGCATGGGCAGATCGGGGCCGCGGATCGCGTCGGTCGTGGCCTTGCCCAGGCCGGGCCACGAGAACACCGTCTCGACGGCGATCGCGCCCGACAGGACGAACCCGAGGTTGATCGCCGCCAGCGTGACGACGGGAAGCAGCGCGTTGGGGACGGCGTGACGGTTGCGGACCTGGATGTCGCGCAGTCCCTTGGCGCGTGCCACGGTCAGGTAGTCCTCGCCCATGACGTCGAGTAGCGACGACCGGGCGACGATGGCGTACTCGCCCAGGTAGGCGAGAGTCAGCGTGAGTCCGGGGAGCACGAGATGATGGAGTCGGTCGACGATCGCATCGAGCCCCGTGGCGGTCGACCCGATGTCGGCCATGCCGCCGACGGGGAACCACGGGAGCAGCACGGCGAAGCCGACCAGGAGCAGCATGCCGAGCCAGAAGTCGGGCATCGAATAGAAGATCATGGTCGACGACGTGATCGAGTAGTCCGCCGCCGAACCCCGCCGCCAGGCGGCGACGAACCCACCGAGGATGCCGATCAGCGCCGACAGCAGCGCCGAGACGCCGACCAGCAGCACGGTGGGCCAGACCTTCGACGTGATCTCGTCCCACACGGGCTGGCGGCTCTGGTACGAGAACCCGAAGTTCAGCTGCGCGGTCTCGCGGAGGTAGAGCACGAATTGCCTGAGCAGTGAGTCGTCGAGTCCGAAGTCGGTCCGCATCTGGTCGAGGCGCGCCTGGGGGATGTTCCGGCCGCGGAACAGCGATCCGACCGGGTCGGCCTGGACGACCCGGAACAGGAAGAAGTTGAAGACCAGGACGAACGCCAGCGTCAGGAAGGCTCCGGCGATCTTCTTGGCCACGAAGCGGCCGTTCATGGCGGCGGTTACTCCCGCTCGTCGACCGACTTCCTGCGTCGGGCGAGCGCGAAGCCGCCCAGGCCGAGCAGGGCGACGACGGCCACGATGATGGCGATCGTCGTGCCGTTGCCGCCGCCGTCGTCGGCGTCGTCGGTGTCGTCGCCGTCGGACGGGGCCGGCGAGTCGGGATCGGTCGACGCGGTGTCGCCGGTCGCCTCGGCCGTCGCGTCGCCGGTCGCCTCACCGCTGGTCGCCTCGCCGGTCGCCTCGGCCGTCGTGTCGCCGGTCGCCTCGGCCGTCGTGTCGTCGGGTGCATCGACGCCGATCGGACTCAGCACCGAGTACGAGGGCGACGACTGTGAGAACAGAACCGGTCCGATGTCGGCCGGCTGCCGGACGAAGCCCTCGAACTCGTCGGTCCGGTAGGCCTGCAGGTCCGGCGAGTACCAGAGTGCGATGTACGCCGCGTTGTCGTAGATCAGCTTCACGGCCTCGTGCACGATCTCCACGCGTCGATCCGGATCGACCTCCTGCTTCTGTGCGGCGTACAGCTCTTCGAACCGCGGGTCGCTCCAGTTGGCGTCGTTGTAGTTCCCGAGCTCTGCCTCGGTGAAGTACGACAGCATCGGATCGGGGTCGACGAACGGGACCCAGCCCCAGTAGAAGGTGTCGTACGTGCCGTCGACGATCACGCCGAACAGCTGGTCCTGGTCGTACGACGACAGCTCGACCTGGATGCCGATCGCGTTCATCCAGCCACTGAACAGTTCGCCGACCGCACCGCCCAGGTCGGAGTCGGTGTTGACGGCGTGCCGGAGCACGATGTCGTCGCCGCCGCCCGGCATCTCGCGAAATCCGTTGCCGTCGGTGTCGACGTAGCCGGCGGCGTCGAGCAGCTCGATCGCCCGATCCGGGTCGTAGGCGAGCAGATCGGCCTCCGGGATCTCCGGCACCCACTTCAGGTCGGCGCCGACGCTGATCGCCGTGGCGGGCTCGGCGAGGCCGAACCAGAGGTCTTCGGCCGCACCGGCCTTGTCGATCCCGTGGTTCATCGCCTTCCGGAACTCGATGTCGAGGAGCGCCGGATGCGGCTGCCCCTCGGCGGCGCCGCCGTTGAGGGCGATCTCGTCGAACCCTCCCTGGATGCCGCTGACCACTTCGATCGCATCGTCACCCTCGAGCGACTCGATCGACGAGGCCGGGATGCCGTGTGCGGCATCGATCTCGCCGCGCTGCAGCGCGGCCACCATCGCGTCGGGGTTCGAGAAGTACTGGAAGATGATCCGGTCGATCGCAGGGCGACCTCCGTGGTAGTTGTCGTTGGCGACCATCGTCAACGACTCCTCCGACCGGTAGTCGTCGAT
>CAXBAZ010000763.1:0-2417 GCA_963973395.1 uncultured Acidimicrobiaceae bacterium | reverse complement strand
GATGTACATCGCCGACAAGCAGAGCGACGGGGTCAGCCTCGCCACATGGCGCCACATCTGCACGCTGGTCGATTGGGTGATCGAGCACTGGGACGACGCCGACGACGGCATGTGGGAGGCCCGGAGCGGCCCCCGCCGGTACACGTCGTCGCTCCTGATGTGCTGGGTGGCCGTCGAGCGCGCCATGCGGATGGCGCGGCGACGGGGGCGCCCTGCCGATCTCTTCGCGTGGCAGCAGGCACGCGACGAGATGCACGCCACCCTGGTCGAGCGCGGGTTCTCCGACGACCTCCAGGCGTTCACGCAGACCCTCGACGGCGACACGCTCGACGCGTCGATCCTCCTGATGCCGTTGGTCAAGTTCATTCCACCCACCGATCCGATGTGGACCAGCACGCTCGATGCGATCGGCGACGGCCTCGCCCACGGACCGCTGGTCGATCGGTACGACCCGTCGATCAGCACGGACGGTCTCGACGGCGACGAAGGATCGTTCACGATCTGCTCGTTCTGGTACGTCGAGGCCATGTGCCGGAGTGGGCGGGTCGACGAGGCACGCCGCCACTTCGACCGGTTGCTGACGTACGCCACACCGACCGGGTTGTTCTCCGAGGAGATCGGCCCGACGGGGAGACTGCTCGGCAACTTTCCCCAGGCATTCACCCACCTGGCGTTGATCAGCGCCGCCGTCTGCCTCGACGAGGCGCTCGAACCGGCCGACTCCGTCTGATCGGAGACGTCGCTCAGTCGTCCGCGACGACGACCGGCACGTGGCCGGCGCGCATCACCGGCGTCACACGCGATCCGACGGCGACCCGTTCGAGGTGCGACTGCAGTGAGCGCACCGTGCCGCCGGACGGGAGGCGCAGCGTGTAGCACCAGCTCGAGCCGCGGAACTCCGCAGCATCGACCGACGCGGCCCCCTCGGGTTCGACCGAGAACGTCACGTCGTCCGGCCGGACCATGGCGATCGCGGTCGGCGTCGGGTGTGCATCGATCCCGGAGATCTCGGCCGCAGCCACGCTCCAGGGCAGGAAGCTCGCCTCTCCCATGAACGCCGCCACGAAACGGCTGCTCGGGGCGTGGAACACGTGCTCGGGTGTGTCGACCTGGACGATGCGGCCGGCATGCATCACGGCGACACGATCTCCGACGGCCAGCGCCTCGTTCTGGTCGTGCGTCACCATGATGGCCGGGGTGCCCGTCGACCGCAGGATCGCGACGACGTCGTCGCGGACCCGGGATCGCAGGTTCGGATCGAGGCTCGCGAAGGGTTCGTCGAGCAGCAGCAGCGCCGGCTTCGGTGCCAACGCGCGCGCCAGCGCGACGCGTTGGCGTTCCCCGCCGGACAGCTCGTGCGGATACCGGTCGTCGTATCCGGCCAACCCGACCAGGGCGAGCATCTCCGTGATCCGTGACTCCCGACCACCGTCGCGGACGCCGAAGCCGATGTTGTCGGCGACGGTCAGGTGCGGGAACAGGGCGTGCTCCTGGAACACCAACCCGACCCGACGACCCTCGGGCGGAACGGGGCGCCGGCCGTCGTCGACGAGGCGGCCGCCGAGCTCGACGGTTCCGGTCTCGGTTGGCTGCAACCCGGCGAGGATCCGCAACAGCGTCGACTTGCCGCACCCGCTCGGGCCGACGAGCGCCAGCAATTCGTGGTCACCCAGCTCGAACGTCACCTCGTCGACGGCGACGACGCCGTCGAAGCGTTTCGACACCCGATCGACGCGCAGCGAGGTCACCGGGATGCTCCGTCGAGCCGACGCGAGAGCAGGAACACCGGGACCAGTGCGACCACGATGATCGACAGCGCCGGCAGCGCCGCCTGCTCGTACCTCGACTCGGAGGCCAGGTTGTAGACCCACACCGGCAGTGTGTTGAAACCGAGCGGTCGGAGCAGCAGCACGATCGGCAGTTCCTTGAGTGCGTCGACCCCGACCAGGACGGCAGCCGAGAACAGCGACGCCTTGGCCAGCGGCAGATGCACCCGTCGCGCCGTCTCGAGCGGAGCTGCGCCCAGGGTCCGCGCCGAGGCGGTCATCTCTTCGGGCACCTGCCCGACCCCCGATTCGACCGCGCTCAGACCTGGTGCCAAGAACCGGACGGTATAGGCGTACACGAGCACGAGCAACGATCCGGTCGCGACGAAACCGGGGAGGTCGAGACCGACCGCCTCGAGCCCGCCGTCGACGGCGACCATCGTGAGGATCACGCCCATCCCGACGACGGGACCCGGTACGGCGTAGCCGACCGCGATCGCCCGGCTCGCCAGTTGGGTCGCGCGCCGTCCCCCGAAACGACGGGCGTTGGCGACGGCCACGGCGACCACGGTGCAGATCAGCACCGTGTAGAACACGAGCTGCAGGCTGTTCCAGAGGTAGCCGGGGTACTGGTCGAGCAGCGGCGTCCCG
>CAXBAZ010000762.1:0-2442 GCA_963973395.1 uncultured Acidimicrobiaceae bacterium | reverse complement strand
ATCGCCCACGGGGCGTGCACGGGCGTACCGAATGGACTGAGCACGCACACACGCCAGTCGCCGATCTCGTCGCGGAACCGTTCGACCACGATCGTGCGGTCGTCGGGCACGGCACCGGTGGCTTCGGCCTGCTCGCCGAGGTACTGGACCACGTTGTTGGCGGCGAACGCGTCGAGCGTGTAGTGGTCGCGCAGCCGTCGGCCCGCGTCGTCGTCGGAGAGTGCACGGATCTCGCGCACGAACGCTCCGAGGGCCCGACCAAGTTCGAGCGGGCGGCCGGGCCGGTCGCCGTGCCAGAACGGCATCTTGCCGGGTTGGCCGGGCGCCGGGGTGACGGTGACCCGTTCGAACGAGATGTCTTCGATGCGCCACGTGGACGCACCGAGCAGGAACGTCTCGCCCGGCCGACTCTCGTAGACCATCTCCTCGTCGAGCTCGCCGACCCGGGTGCCATCGGGCAGGAAGACGCCGAAGAGGCCGCGATCGGGGATCGTGCCGCCACTGGTGACGGCCAGTCGCTTCGAACCGTCGCGGGCGCGCACGACGTCGTTCACGCGATCCCACACGATGCGTGGGCGGAGTTCGGAGAACTCTTCGCTCGGGTACCGACCGGCGAGCAGGTCGAGCACGTTGGTGAGGAGTTCGTCGGACAGGTCGTGGAAGTTCGCACACCGTCGGATCAGCGCCGCGAGTTCGGACACCGCCACGTCGCCGGTGATCGCCGTGTGCGCCACGATCTGCTGCGCGAGCACGTCGAGCGGGTTGCGCAGGTAGCGGGTGTGCTCGATCTCACCGTCGAGCATGCGCCGCACGACGACCGCGGTCTCGATCAGGTCGCTGCGGTGCTTCGGGAAGATCGACCCCTTGCTGGGCTGGCCGACGCTGTGACCCGAGCGGCCGATGCGCTGCAACCCCCGGCTGACCGCGCCGGGAGACTCGACCTGGATCACGAGATCGACCGCGCCCATGTCGATGCCGAGTTCGAGCGACGACGTGGCGACGATCGCTCGGAGCGTGCCGCGCTTCAACTGGTCTTCGATGACGATCCGCTGCTCGCGGGCGATCGAGCCGTGGTGGGCCTTCACCAGATCTTCGGTCATCAGGCCGGAGTCGGGATCGACGCCGATGCCCTGCTCCTCGGCGAGTTCGTTCAGCTTGGCGGCGAGCCGCTCGGCGGCGCGCCTGGCGTTGCAGAAGATGATCGTCGAACGGTGCGCGAGGACGAGTTCGAGCACGCGCGGGTACACACTCGGCCAGATCGATGAGCGACGCTCGGCACCGCCGGGTTGCCCCATCGGTGCGCTGTCGTCGCCGGGCGCGCCCATGTCTTCGACCGGCACGACGACGGAGATCTCGAGCTCTTTGCGGACGCCCGTGTCGACGATGTGGACCGGTCGGGGAGTGTCGGGGTCGCGGTATCCACCGAGGAAGCGGGCGGTCTCCTCGAGCGGACGCTGCGTGGCCGAGAGTCCGATCCGCTGCGGAGGTCGATCGGTGACCGCTTCGAGGCGCTCGAGGGTCAGCGCGAGGTGGGCGCCACGTTTGGTCGTGGACATCGCGTGGATCTCGTCGACGATCACGGTCTCGACACCCTGCAACGTCTCGGCCGCTCGCGACGTGAGCATCAGGTACAACGACTCGGGCGTGGTGATGAGGAGATCGGGCGGACGCCGGATGAGCTTCTGGCGATCGTTGGACGGCGTGTCACCGGTGCGCATCGCGACCTCGGGGGCGGTGAACGACTCGCCGATCCGTTCGGCGGCCAGGCCGATGCCGATCAGCGGTGCCCGCAGGTTCTTCTCGATGTCGAACGCGAGCGCCCGGAGGGGCGAGATGTACAGCACACGTGTGCGATGGGTTCGTTCGTCGGGCCGCGGCGTGGTGACGAGACGGTCGATCGACGCCAGGAACGCGGTCAGCGTCTTGCCGGAACCCGTGGGGGCGCAGATCAACGTGTGCTCGCCGGCGGCGATGTGCGGCCACCCCTCGATCTGGGGCGGCGTCGGTGCGGGGAACGATGACGCGAACCACTCGCGCACAGCCGGCGAGAACGCCTCCAACACCGGATGATCAGCGATGCCCGCAGGCTACCGACGGGGTGTCGCGAGGTTCGCGCGTCTGCCGGTCCGACACGCTCCGTGGCCTCAGCGCCGCCGGAGGTGGGAATGCGGTGGGAAGATGTCACAGTGGGTGAGAATTCCGCCGAATTCGCTGGCGCATGCCGGGCCTGTCGTAGTAGCGAAGTACGAGGCGGTCGGCGGAGCGATACCACATCGCGTACAGGGACGGGGACAACATGTCAGCAGCAGGGCTGATCGAGCGAACGACGACGGACCGTCGTCGCACCACCACCGAGCGGTCCATGCCGCCGATCGGATCGCGGCGGAGACCCGCCGCCACATGGTGGCCGATCCTGATCGCGGCCGCGATGGCGGCATCCGT
>CAXBAZ010000761.1:0-2443 GCA_963973395.1 uncultured Acidimicrobiaceae bacterium | reverse complement strand
TGACCATCGGCGTCGAGTCGAGGGGGCCGTCGTCGGCCGAGCGCTCTTTCAGGTCGGCACCGGAGCAGAACGCCGGACCTTCGTGGCGGAGCACGACAGCCCGGGAGTCGGCCGCCTCGGCCCGGTCGAGGCAGTCACCAAGTTCGGCGATCAGACGACGCGACAGGGCGTTGCGGTTGTGCTGCGAGTCGAGGGTGATCGTGGCGATCCCCCGGTCGAGCACCAGCCGGACGAGTTCGTCACCGTCATCCATCCCGTCATCCATCCGGTCATCCATCCGGTCAAAGGTACGCGAGCGTCGACCTATGCGTCGCGGATCGAGCGGAGGAACTCCTCCACCTCGGAGCGCACCTTCGTGCGTCGCATCGGCGGGAGCGCCTTGATGATGTCCCACCGGTAGCGGGCCGAACCGAGCCGCGAGTCGAGCACGGCGACGACACCACGATCGGTCGCGGTGCGGATCAGTCGACCGGACGCCTGGGCCAGCAGGGTGGCGGCGCGGGGCACGTCGATCTCGGAGAACGCGGTCGGACCGAGCTGCTCACGCCGGGCCGACAGGAGCGGATCGTCCGGGCGGGGGAACGGCAGCTTGTCGATGACCACGAGCGACAGCGTCTCGCCGGGCACGTCGACGCCCTGGAACATGCCGGTCGTCGCGAACAGGCAGGTCTCGTTCGATTCGGTGAACTTCTTGACGAGCGCCGGCTTCGGCAGGTCGCGCTGGGTCAGGATCGGCACGTCGAGCTCGTCGCGCACCGCGTCGACGGCGGCGTCCATCGCCGCCCAGCTCGTGAACAGCGCGAGGGTGCGCCCGCCGGCAGCGCCGATGAGGGCGATCAGCTCGTCGGCGACGGCCGCTCGGAACTTCGGTGACTTCGGCGGCGGCAGATGCATCGCGCAGTACAGCAGCGCCTGCTCGCCGTAGTCGAACGGACTCCCGACGTCGACGACGGTGCTCCGTGCGGGGTCGAGCCCGACCCGGCGCCCGAGCGAGGTGGGGATCGTCGCACTCGTCAGGATCGCGGTGTGCTGCTCCCAGACCCCGGCCCGCATCGTCGGACCGACATCGAGCGGTGCGATCTCGAGGCGCGGCTGGTCGCCGCTGCCCGACACGAACGGCACCGTGTCGGTGCCGGCCTCGAGCGCGGTCTCGACCGCCTCCATCGCCCGGGTGATCATCCGCTGGGCGCGCAGCTTGCGCTGCTGAGCGTCCTCGATCGGCGTCTCGATCTTCTGGACCGCTTCGCCCACCCGGGTGAGCTTGAGCTGGGCGTCGCGCAGGGCGTCGGTGACGGGCTGGGGGAGCGGGGTCGTCAGACGCTGACCGGCGAACGGAGCGAGCGCCTCACGTGTGAGGGACGCGAGATCGGCGATCGACCCGACGAGTTGGGGGTCGTCGAGAAAGCGGCGGATCGTGGCGCTGACCGTCACGAAGCGCCCCGGCGCGATCTGCACGCCGACCGTGTCGCTCATGATGTCCTCGAGCACGTGGGCCTCGTCGAAGACCACCACGTCGTGCTCGGGGAGGATCACGCCGCCGCTGCCCACGTGCAGGCCGTAGAGGTGCGTGTTGACCACGACGACGTCGGCCACCTGCGCACGTCGACGCGCCTGCTCTGCGAAGCACTCCTGCCCCATCGGACAGCGGTCGGCACCCGGGCACTCGTCGGAGCCCACACTGACCGCCCGCCACGAAGCCTCACCGGGGTTCCAGTCGAGCTCGGCCTGATCGCCGGTCGCCGATGTCGCGGCCCACTCGCCGAGCTTCTTCACCTCGAGTCTCGTGACGGCCGACATGTCGTCGAGTTCGAGCCGGGCCTGGGCGGGATCGTTGGTCTCGCGCAGGCGCTGGAGGCACAGGTAGTTGCTGCGACCCTTCAGCACCGCCCAGTCGACGTCGATCCCCTGCTCGGCGAGCTGGGCCGACAGGAACGGAAGATCCTTCGAGGCGAGCTGGTCCTGCAGCGCCTTCGTGGCGGTGGCGACCACCGTGCGCTCGCCCGAGATGATCGCCGGCACGAGGTAGGCGAGCGTCTTGCCGGTTCCGGTGCCGGCCTGCACGACGAGGTGCCGGCCGTGCTCGATCGCTCCGGCGACGTGTTCGGCCATCGAACGTTGTCCGGCCCGGTCCTCGGCGGCCGGCAGGGCCGATGTGACGGCGTCGAGCGCAGCGGTGGCGCGGGCGGCGATGTCGGTCACGTCGGTGCAGTCGAACGTGTCATCGCACGAGTGCGATCGCGGCGTCGAGGTCGGCGGCGTCGAAGTCGGGCCACGCTGTGTCGGTGAAGTGGATCTTCGAGCCCGCGCTCTGCCAGAGCAGGAAGTTGGAGACCCGCTGTTCACCGCTGGTGCGCACCATCACGTCGACCGGCGGCACGTCGGGCAGGTAGAGATGCTCGCTCACCGAATCGGGCGTCACCGGCTCGCCCGCGGCCCTGGCCGC
>CAXBAZ010000760.1:0-2445 GCA_963973395.1 uncultured Acidimicrobiaceae bacterium | reverse complement strand
ACCTGGTGGTCAACGAAGGTCGTGGCGAACCGGCGCAAGCGCCGCTGCCGTCCGACAACTGGGCGTACCCGTCCGAGAACGTGCCGGTCTACGATTACGACCCGGAGAAAGCCAAGCAACTGCTGGTCGACGCCGGCTATGCCGACGGCATCGACATCGAACTGATCGTCGTCAGCGGCGAGCGCGACCAGGCCATGGTCGAGGCCATGCAGGCGATGCTCCAGCCGACCGGTATGAACCTGAACGTCACCGTGCTCGAAATCGCCGAGGCCAGCCCGGCCTATCGCGAGAACGGCGAGGGTGACATCTACTGCGTGGGTTGGAGTGGCCGGCCCGATCCGTACGCCACGTTCCAGGCGATCTACGACCCGGCGTCGGTGTATGTCACCGACTACGAGCCGCCCGCCGGACTGATGGATGCGTTGGCGGCGACGATCGCGACCTCCGACACCGAGGAGCGGGCCGCCGCGTTCGCCGAGGTGCACCAGATCGCGACCGTCGAGAACGCACTCGACTTCATCGTGGCGATGCGCCCGGGCATGCAGGCCCACTCGGACGCAGTGCAGGGCTACGTGCCCAACGCCTACGGCAAGCCCATCATGAACGAGGTGTGGCTCGCCGGCGAGTGACGACCTGTTGGGGTCGGGCGCAGCGTTGCGCCCGACCCCATCGTTCCCCTGACGCCGAGAGCTGGGAGTAGATGTGACGACAGTCGAACAAGAGCTGGAATTCGAACCGGACCCGACGGTGCCCGCCGCCACGGAAACTTCCGCGTCGGGATCGATCGGACGTGCCGTCATGCGACGTGTCGCGTCGACGATCGTCACGCTGATCTGCGCGACCATCGTCGTGTTCCTCCTGGTGCAACTGGTTCCGGGTGACCCGGCCCAGATCATCGCCGGCGAGGACGCCTCGACGGAACGTGTCGAGCAGATCAGGGAGGAACTCGGATTGAACAACCCCCTGCCGATCCAGTACGTCACGTGGGTCGGCGACCTCCTGCGTGGCGATCTCGGCGACTCCGCGATCACGGGTGAACCGGTCGTCGACGCGTTGCAACGAACGTTCCCCCGCACGTTGCACGTGGTCGTCGCCGGTCTGGCCGTCGCCGTGCTGCTCGGCGTTCCGCTCGGCATCCTGGCCGCGCTGCGCTCGCACACCCCGGTCGACGGTTCGATCCGGATGTTGGCGACCGTCGGACTCGCGGTCCCGAACTTCTGGCTGGGACTGATGTTCGTGACCACGTTCGCGCTCACCGTCGACTGGCTCCCTGCGACAGGATTCGTCCCGATCACCGACAACGTGCTCGAATCGGTCCGGCACCTCGTACTGCCGGCATTGACGATCGGGCTGACGGCGATGGCGGCGATCACCCGCCAGACCCGGAGTGCGATGATGGAGGTGCTCGACGCCGACTTCATCAGGACGTTGAAGGCGATGGGGCTCAAGCGGCGCATCGTCGTGTGGCAGCACGCCCTGCGGAACGCATCGATCCCGGTCGTCACGATCATCGGACTCGACATCAACCGTGCGATCGGCGGCACGGTCGTGATCGAATCGGTGTTCGGCATCAACGGCATCGGCAGTCTCGTCGTGAGCGCCACGACACAGCGCGATTTCCCCGTGGTGCAGGGGGTGATCCTCGTCGTGGTCTTCTTCGTCGTCATCACGAACCTCGTCGTCGACCTGGTCTACGTGTGGCTCGATCCGAGGATCTCGCTGTCATGAAGCACATCGATCAGGATGCGGAACCGATGAACGGACGCCTGGACACCTCATCTCCGACGGGGACATCGACGGTTCCCGCCGATGTCCCGGTCGCCACCGGCGGACGTCGGCGTGGCGGGCGACTCCCTCGATGGGTCCGTCGACCGGTCAGTCTGGCGTACGCCTTGCTCGGCGCGATCGTGCTGATCGCTCTGTTCGCACCCTTGCTGGCGCCATACGGGTACAACGACCAGGACTACGCCTCGATCCACCTCGGGATGTCGTCGGACTTCTGGTTCGGGACCGACGGCTTCGGCCGCGACAACCTGACCCGGCTGATGTACGGCGCCCGTGTGTCGCTCGGTTCGGCGACCGTCGCGGTCGGCGTCGCCGTGCTGCTCGGGATCCCGGCCGGCCTCCTGGCCGGGTACGTCGGCGGGTGGGTCGACAACGTGATCATGCGACTCGTCGACACCCTGTTGGCGTTCCCCACGATCGTGCTCGCGATCGGCGTCACCGCGATGCTGGGCGTCGGCATGACGAACGCCATGGTGGCAGTCGGCATCGTGCTGGCGCCCGCGTTCGCCCGCGTGATGCGAGCACAGACGTTGGTGGTCCGGAACCGCTTGTACGTCGACTCCGCGCGGACGTTCGGGGCGAGTCGCCGATGGGTGGTCCTCCGGCACGTCGTGCCGAACGCGATCCAGCCGGTCATCGTGCTCGGGGCCCACATGCTGG
>CAXBAZ010000759.1:0-2447 GCA_963973395.1 uncultured Acidimicrobiaceae bacterium | reverse complement strand
CGCTGCGACGACGCCGCGGTTCCCCGTCCCGCCCACGACGACCGGCTGTCCGACCAGATCGGGTCGCCGACGCAGCTCGACCGACACGAAGAACGCATCCATATCGACGTGGAGGATCGTGCGGTGTGGGCGGTCCACGGTTCCAACGGTACGCCGTTCGTCCGCGATGCGTCAGCCTCCCTGGCGGCGGCGTTGGCGGCGGCCGCGCCTGTCGGCGATCCAGAGCCGCATCACGAGGGCGAGTGCCTCGCCGATGATGCCCTTGTCGAGCTTCGACTCGCCGGCGACCCGCTCGCTGAACGTGATCGGGAACTCGACGATCCGGCCGCCGATCCCGACGAGCCGATGGGTCATCTCGACCTGGAACCCGTAGCCATCGGCGGTGACCGTCTCGTAGTCCATCGCCCGCAGCGCGTCGGTCGAGTACGCGCGGAAGCCGGCGGTCGCGTCGTTGACCGCCAACCCGAGCACGCCGGCCGCGTACCGGTTGCCCCACCGCGACAGCGCCCGTCGCTGCCACGGCCAGTCGACCGTGAGGCCTCCGGGCACGTAGCGGCTCCCGATCGCCAGATCGGCGCCGTGCTCGACGTTCGCCACGAGCGCCGGCAACGCCGCCGGGTCGTGCGACAGGTCGGCGTCGAGTTGCACGCACACGTCGGCGCCGGCGGCGAGCGCGGCCCGGAATCCCGCGCGGTACGCGGCGCCCAGACCACCCTTCCGTGGCTGGTCGATCACGTCGATCCGGCCGAGTTCGATCGCCAACGATCGAGCCCGGTCGGCCGTACCGTCGGGGCTCCCGTCGTCGACGATCAGCACGGCGGCGTCGGGCAGCGCGGCACGCACCCGGCGGCACAGCGGCTCGATGTTGTCGACCTCGTTGTACGTCGGAATCCCGACCACCACGTGCACGGCGGCGACTCTATGACGTCGGAGACCCGCCGAGCGCGACGACGCGCTCGGAGAAGCCGGGCCGACGGGCGAGCCCGACCCTCAGAAGATCCGTAGGCTGACGTCGTGCCAGAACAACGCCCGCTCTCGGCGATCCCGCCCGTCGCCGCTCGCGTCATCGCCTTCGTCGCGATCCTCCTCGGTGGCCTCGCGGGCGGTCTGATCGGCTATGCGCTCGTCGACATCCAGTGCGAGGGCGACTGCGCCGCCGCACGGGGCATCGGCCTGCTCACCGGGGCCGTGGTGTGCGCCGCGGGCATGGCGATCGTCGGGGTGCTCGCCCTCCGGGCGATGGGCGAATGGCGTGAGATCTCCGATCGGGAACAGGCCGGGCATGCCCCACGCTGAATCGTCGGCCGACGAACTCGCCGACCTGCGCCGGTTGTGCGCCGAACTCGCCCGCGGCGCCGGCGACATCGCACTCGCCGGCCGCGACCAACGGATCGGTGCGGCCGACCTGCCGGGTACCACCAAGTCGTCGACGACCGACATCGCCACCGAGTTCGACCGGGCGGCCGAGGCCTACGTCGTCGAACGGATCCGCACCCTCCGGCCCGACGACGCGATCATCGGCGAGGAGGGCACCGCCGACCCCGGCACGAGCGGCTACGCGTGGTTCATCGACCCGATCGACGGCACGACCAACTACGTCTACGACCAGCCGGCCTGGTCGAACTCGGTCGCCGTCCAGCGCGACGGCGAGATGGTGGCCGGTGCCGTGTTCGTGCCGCCGCTCGGCGAGATGTTCACCGCTGCCGCCGGCCAGGGCGCCACGCTCGACGACCGTCCGATCGGGGTGAGCACCGAGACCGACCTCTCGCTCGCCCTGATCGGCACCGGCTTCGGTTACCAGCCCGAGCAACGCACGCGACAGGCCGAACGCCTCGCGCGGCTGATCGCTCAGGTGCGCGACGTGCGACGGCTCGGTTCGGCTGCAGTCGATCTCTGCATGGTGGCGTGCGGCCGCCTCGACGTGTACTACGAGCTCCAGTTGAACTCGTGGGACGCGGCGGCGGGCGAACTGATCGCTCGCGAGGCAGGCGCGATCACGAGCGATTTCTCGGGTGGCCCGGCCCGATTCGACGAGTTGCTGGTCGCCGCGCCAGGGGTCCACCGGGCGTTCTTGAACGCTTTGCAAACGTCCTGACCAGCCGATTGATCGCACTTCGCGGTCGGTTTACGGCATCATGGAGATCGTGGGTACCCGCATCCTGGCCGTGGAAGACGACGAGCGCATCCGTTCCGCGGTGAAACTCGCCCTCGAAGACGAGGGGTGGACCGTCGACGAGGCCGAGAGCGGCGAGCAGGCGATCGAGCTGTTCAACGCCGCGACGCCCGACGTCGTACTGATCGACATCATGCTGCCCGGCATCGACGGCTTCGAGTTGTGCCGCACGATCCGACGGACCAGCGACGTGCCGGTCGTGATGGTCACGGCCCGCAACGACACCCACGACATCGTCGCCGGGCTCGAAGCCGGCGCCGACGACTACCTCACC
>CAXBAZ010000758.1:0-2448 GCA_963973395.1 uncultured Acidimicrobiaceae bacterium | reverse complement strand
GGGGGTGCAGCCGGATGAGCGAACGGATGAACGACACGTAGCGCCGCAGGCGCGTGCGTGACCGTTCCTGTTCCGTCGACGACATGGAACGTTTCTACCAGCGGCCCGGTGTCCGAGCGCGGTGACTTCCGTCGGTGGGCGCGAGTGCCTGGCTCGGGCGACGCGCGTCGGACGCTCGGCGTCGATACCGTCGCGGTATGGCGAGACCAGTCAGGGGTATCGGTCGTCGGCTGCGACAGGCCGGCACGACGGCGTTCCGCGAGGCGGAACGCCGGGTCGACGAGCGCCGCCACGCGATCACGAGCGGCCGGTCCGGGTCGCCGCGGTCCCTGTCGGAGATCCAGGACGACCTCGACTCGCTCGTCGGTCTGGACTCGGTGAAAGAGCAGGTCCGCACGCTCATCGCGTTCCTGCAGATCCAGCGCGAGCGGCAGCGTCGGGGCCTCAGCGAGGTGCCGACGAGCCAGCACCTCGTCTTCCTCGGCAACCCCGGTACCGGGAAGACGACGATGGCGCGGCTCGTCGCCGAGATGTACGGATCGATCGGGCTGCTCGAACGGGGTCACCTCGTCGAGGTCGACCGGGCGAGCCTGGTCGGACAGTACGTCGGGCACACGGCGTTCAAGACGAACCGGGCGATCCGACGTGCGCTGGACGGAGTGCTGTTCATCGACGAGGCCTACGCGCTCGCCCCGCCCGGCCCGGCCAGCCTCGACTTCGGATCGGAGGCGATCGAGACGCTGATCAAGCGGATGGAGGACCACCGCGACCGGCTCGTCGTCATCGTGGCCGGCTACCCGAAGCTGATGCACCAGTTCCTCGACTCCAACCCCGGCCTGCGATCGCGGTTCGCCCGCGAGATCGAGTTCCCCGACTACTCGAGCGACGAACTGGTGTCGATCACCCGCTCGATGGCCGAGACGGCGGAGTATCGACTCGCCGACGGCGTGGCCGACGCGCTGCTCGTGATCTACGACAAGGCGCACCGCGCCGACGGGTTCGGCAACGGCCGCTACGCCCGCAACCTGTTCGAGCAGGCCATCAACCGCCAGGCGCTCCGGCTCGCCGTGGGCGAGGTCGAAGCACTCGACGAGGACGAGCTGGCCACGCTCACCACCGACGATTTCGACACCGCAGCCGGGCTGCTCGGGACGGGATCGGGCTGACACCGCCGTGTGCTGACATCGGCGTGTGCGGTGCCGACCGCCGCCGACGCGTCCGGCATCGTCTCGGACACGTCGTCCGGCGACGCCGTCATCGTGCCCTCGTCACGACTGCGACACCCTCCGGGCAGACTCGTGCGCATGTACTTCGAAGCGACGGTACACTCACGCCCGACATATGACCCTGCTCCATCAACCGGATGGGGCCGTCGGTCGTCGGTGCGAACCCTCGCTCCGGTGGCCATGTCCGAAGGGAGAACACACGCATGATGCGTGCTTACGAATTGATGGTCATCATCGACGGCGACGTCGATGACCCCAAGGCCCAGTCGTACACCAAGATGGTCGTCGACGAGATCGGCAAGGTCGGGGGCTCGATCAACGGCAAGCCCGACTGGTGGGGCAAGCGTCCGTTCGCCTACCCGATCAACAAGAAGGAATCGGGTTACTACCTCGTGGTCGAGTGCATGGCCGACGGTGGTGCACTCGATGAGCTCGAGCGTCAGCTCCGTCTCGCGGACGACGTCGTCCGCCACAAGCTCATCCGACTGCCCGAAGCCGAGGCCGAGCGCCGCGGCATGGCGGTCTCGGCCTGACCCCGGTCGGGTCGACCACGAAGGGAGCCACCCATGGCAACAGACAACTACGTTCAGATCATCGGCAACCTGACGCGCGACCCCGAACTCCGGTACACCACCGGCGGTGTCGCGGTCTGCTCGTTCGGCATCGCATGGACACCTCGGCGCCGGAACTCGAACGGTGAATGGGAAGACGGCGAGACGTCGTTCTTCAACTGCTCGGCCTGGCGCGACCTCGGCGAGAACATCGCCGCCACCGTCAACAAGGGCACGCGGGTGGTCGTCACCGGTTCGGTCCGAGCACGGGACTGGGAAGACCGAGACGGCAACAAGCGCACGTCCATCGAGATCGATGTCGACGAGTGCTCGCCGAGCCTGCGTTGGGCCCAAGCCACGATCGAGCGCACCGAGCGCTCGGGTGGGGGCTACTCCGGAGGTGGCGGTGGCAACAACAGCGGTGGCGGCGGTGCCGCAGCCAACCGTGCACCCGACCCCGTCTACGGCGACGAAGAGCCGTTCTGATACCCACCCCTCGACTCTGCCCCCTCGATTCTGTGTCGTTCAGCGACCGGATCGTCCTTGGAAGGACCTGAAACAACATGGCGAAGAAGCCACAACGAGGCCGCGGGAAGCCTGAAAATCCCCGCAAGTACAAGAAGAAGACCAGCCCGCTCGTGATCGAGAAGGTCGAGTACGTCGACTATAAA
>CAXBAZ010000757.1:0-2450 GCA_963973395.1 uncultured Acidimicrobiaceae bacterium | reverse complement strand
TGCCCTATGCGCGGCGGGTTGCGTCGACCGGCCGTCCGGGCCGTGGCGGTCGCGATCGTGACGGTGGCCGCGACGGTGGCCGTCCGCCTCGTGACGAGGGCCGCGACAGCCAGGCCGACAGCGGTGCCGACTCGACCGACGAGGTCGACACCGGTGTCGCCGACGGCGCGGCTGCCGACACCACCACCGACGAGAGCGAGGACTGATCATGCAAGTGATTCTCCGCAACGACGTCGACGGGCTCGGCAAGCGCGGCGATCTCGTCGACGTGGCCGACGGTCACGCACGCAACTTCCTGTTCCCGAAGGGTCATGCCATGAAGGCGACCGACGGCGCGGTGGCCCAGGCCTCCCGCATGCGGCGGGCACGCGACCTCAAGGATGCGAGCGATCGTGATGCCGCGACCATGGTCGCATCGACGCTCGTGCCGAAGATCATCCAGATCACGGCCAAGGCCGGCACCGAGGGCAAGCTCTTCGGTTCGGTCACCAATGCCGACATCGTCGCGGCGATCGAGGAGCAGACCGGCATCGTGCTCGACCGCAAGGTCCTGCATCACGACGAGCAGATCAAGACGGTCGGACAGCACACCGTGACCGCCGCGCTCCACAGCGCCGTGTCGTTCCCGGTGACGATCGAGGTCGTCGCCGCGGAGTGACCTCCGGATCCTGACTCCGACCCCGGAGACGCACGACGGGCCCCGCTACCGAGCGGGGCCCGTTGCGCGTCTCGGGGCAGAAGCCGGAGCGATCAGGAGTTGCGGCCGATACCGGCGCGCTTGAGTGTGGCGGCCGAGACGCCGACCTCCCGCCACGAGCCGTACGAGATGCCCTTGCGGTCGCCGTAGGCGCGGGCGACATCGACGAACGCCTCCTCGAGTTCGGTCAGGTCGACGCCTTCGTCCATCTGCTCGAGTTCGGCCGTGAGATCCCGCCGCTCCTGGATCAGCTGGAGTTCTTCGATCGCGGTCGCGTCGGCGAGGGCCTCTTCGATCTTCTGGAGGCGGCTGTTGATCGAATCGGGGGTGCGCTTCCGGCCCCGTTTCGGCTTGCTGCTACGGAGCCCTTCGAGGTAATCGCGCACGATTCGGCCTTCGGCCCGGCCACGTTCGAGTGCGGCCTTGTGCTCGTCGGTCATTTCCTTGGGTCCTCGTTTTGCGGCCATGTATAGAAGTGTACGCCGCTCGGAATGCCGGGCCAATAGCGTGGTGCGGATGTTCGATCTGGTGCAACACGGACCCGATACGTTCGTCGGTGAGGGACCGAGATATCCCTGGGGCGGGCTCTACGGCGGCCAGATCGTGGCCCAGGCGCTGCGCGCTGCGGCGTACTCCGTCGAGGCCGAATATCTCCCCCATTCGATCCGTGCCTATTTCATCCGATCGGGCGACCATGCCGAGCCGGTCCGCTACGAGGTCGACCGCATCCGGAACGGCCGCAGCTTCGGCACGCGTCGCGTGGTGGCGCGCCAAGCGATCGGCGCGATCCTCAACGCCGAGTGTTCGTTCCAGCGTGAGGAGGAGTCGGTCGCGATCCAAACCGTCGAAGCGCCGCTCGCGCCGGCGCGCGAGCTCGTCGCCGACACGTCGTTCACGCCGAGGTTCCATCGGCACACGGTCGACATCGGCGACGCGGATTCCGCTGAATCGGCCGGCGCGGGCCGCACCACGGCGTGGATGAAGGTTCGCGACGAGATCCCGCGCGACGAGGCTCCCGGCGGGCTGCTCGATCAGTGCTGGTTGGCGTACCTGTCCGATGACCTGGCGACCGACGCGGTGCGCCAGACCTATCTACGACATGTCGAGGGAGCCGCTCGCGACGACCTGACCGGGGTCAGCCTCGATCACACCGTCTGGTTCCATCGGCCGCTACGAGCCGACGAGTGGCACCTGCACGATGTCAGCTGTCACCACTTCTCGGGCAGCCGCGGGCTCGTCGTCGGTCACGTGTTCGACGCCGCCGGACGGCACGCGACCACGTATGCGCAGGAGGTCTTGGTCCGCGAGCCGCGACCGACCTGAAGCGTCGATCGGTCAGGTGAGCTGCGGACCGACCTGTTCGGCGATCAGGTCGAGGTGGTCGAGGTCGGCGAGATCGAGGATCTGGAGATAGATCCGTTCGGCGCCGGCGTCGGCCCAGCGCTGGATCGTCGCCGCCGCCTGCTCGGGGGTACCTGCCGCTCCGTTCTCACGGAGTTCGTCGGCGTCCCGGCCGATCGCGGCCGTCCGGCGATCGACCTCGTCGTCGTCGCCCCCGACACACGCGACGAGTGCGATCGAGTACACGAGGCTGTCGGGATCGCGTCCCTCGGTCTCACAGGCGCGCCGTACGTTGTCGCACTGTTCGGTGAAACGGTGGAGGGGGGCGAAGGGCATGTTGAATTCGGCCGCGTAGCGAGCGGCGAGGCGCGGGGTGCGTGTGGCACCACCACCGCCGATGAGGATCGGCGGG